>NZ_JBMLSD010000213.1:0-7528 GCF_049240685.1 Flectobacillus sp. | reverse complement strand
ATTCTGCATGACTACTTAGTAAACCTTTTTTCTGATGAAATCATAATTCTCTTTACAAAAAACAAGATTTGATTTTACTGGAAAACAATACTTTACAAAAGCTCTATTTCTTGATGCATTTGAGGAATTTCAATCTGTTGATATCCTTCGTGTAATAACTTTTCTTTAAAAATTTCTTGGGTGTCAAGTTCTCCATGAACCAAGAATACAGTTTTTACATGTGCCTTATCTTGGCACGAAAGATAAGAGATGATTTCTTGGTAATCGGCATGAGCTGAAAAAGAATCCATTACTAATACTTCGGCTCTGACATCATGTTTTTCACCAAAAATATGTACTTGTTTTGCCCCAGACTTCAATTGGCCTCCCAAGCTATCAGGAGAAGTATACCCTACCAATAAAATACAGCAACGCACATCGTTGATATGATTGGCAATATGATGTTTGATACGTCCAGCTTCGGCCATACCCGAGGCCGAAATAATGATACAAGGCTCTGTGCTATCATTTAGTTTTTTGGATTCTTCTATCGAACTAATGTAATGCAAATTTGGAAAACCAAAGGCATCTCCATCCCCTTTTTCTAAATAAGCTAATACTTCTGGATTAAAACATTCAGGATGGTTTTTCATTACCATTGTTGCACTTACTGATAATGGCGAATCTACATATACCTTTATATGGGGTAAGTACCCCTCCGATTCTAGTTGGTCGAGCGCGTATACAAGTTCCTGAGTACGATCTATCGAAAAAGCGGGAATAATGAGTTTTCCCTTCTGTTCAACGCATACTCGCTTTACTATTTTAAGCAAGTGAGATTTTACATCTGCCTCGGGCTCATGTAGTCGTGAGCCATAAGTAGATTCGCAAATGATATAATCAGCTTGTGGAAACGCTTCTGGACTTTTGAGTATTTTGTCATGTGGACGCCCGATATCTCCCGAAAAGAATACATGAATAGATTTTTCGGCTTCTTTTACCGTGAGCGAAATGGCTGCTGAGCCAAGAATATGACCCGTTTCTGTAAAAAATGCCGTTACCTCTTCACAAATTTGAACATGTTCACGAAAATTTACAGCTTGCATTTGCTCGATAGTTTGTACAACATCATCTTCGGTATACAGATTTTCGAGTAGAGCTTCTCCCCTTTTTTCGCGACGTTTATTGATTCGTGCCAAATCATTTTCTTGTATTCGTGCCGAGTCTCCTAGTAATAGTGCGGCTAAATCTTTGGTAGCAGAAGTACAAAAAATAGGCCCTTTAAAACCTTTGGCAACCAACCGAGGCAACAAGCCAGTATGGTCGATATGGGCATGTGATAAAATCACATAATCTATCTCAGAAGGCTCAAAACCAAACTTTTGGTTCATATCCTGAGTATTCAAACCTTGAAATAAACCGCAATCCAAGAGAATTTTGGTACCTTTTTCAGTAATTAGCAAGTGCTTCGAACCTGTCACACGTTGTGCGGCTCCATGAAATTGAATTTTCATAGTATCAAGTCTAGGAAATTTTAAGTTATTTAGATGTTCATAAAACAAGCCATCCAATCACAATATATCAAAACATTTTTTCAATGCCTCTAATAAAACTCGAATATTGGCTCAAGCACCTCTATAAGTCTCGCAATTGGCGAATGTTTATGCTTGTTATAATCATATTTGTTGGATTAGATTTTATTTTTCCCGTAAAAGTCAACCCACAATATTCTACTGTTATTACTGATTCTGATGGAAAAATATTGCATGCCTTTCTAAATGCTCATGACAAATGGCGAATGCAGACTGAGTTAAAAGAAATTACACCGACTCTCGAAAAAGCGATTATCTTCAAAGAGGATCGTTGGTTTCGTTATCATTTTGGAATCAATCCCATAGCGGTAGGTCGTGCTTTTTTTAATAATATTCTTAAAAGGCGTCGTACCTCAGGCGCAAGTACTATTACTATGCAAGTAGTACGTTTGCTCTATCCACAAGAGCGCACCTATTGGCACAAAATCATCGAAATGGTGCGCGCCATCCAGCTTGAGTTGCATTTTTCAAAAGACGAAATCCTTCAAATGTATTTGAGTTTGGTACCGTATGGTTCTAATATAGAAGGATTAAAATCGGCTTCGGTTCTCTATTTCCAAAAATCTCCCGATGTACTTAGTTTAGCAGAAGTAACAGCCTTAACCATTATTCCTAATCGACCCTCAAGTTTACGTTTAGGAAAAAACAATACTTACATCTTACAAGAAAGAAACAAATGGCTACGTAGGTTTGCAGAGGCTGATTTGTTTGCAGCACAAGACATAGAAGACGCCTTATCAGAACCATTACAAGTACAGAGACATGAGGCACCCAAGCTTGCTCCACATTTGTCTTATCGCCTCAAAACAGCCTATCCAGATCAACCCACAATTCATGCGAGCGTTCGAAGAAATCTACAAATGACGCTCGAAAAGATGGTTCAAAATTATGTTAATCGCCTTTACGGACTCAATATCCATAATGCAGCAGTAATGCTTATCAATAATCAAACAAAACAAGTGGAGGCTTATGTTGGTTCGGCAGACTTTAATAATCCTGTGGACGGTGGACAGGTAGATGGTATCAGGGCCATTCGTTCGCCAGGAAGTACCCTCAAGCCCTTATTATATGGCATTGCCCTCGATAAGGGAGTTATTACCCCTAAGTCAATGCTTAATGATGTACCCAGTAATTTTGGAGGTTTTGAGCCTGAAAATTTTGACAAACAATTTCATGGAAAAGTTACGGCAGAGTTTGCCTTAGCTAATTCTCTAAATATTCCTGCCGTAAAATTGCTCAAAGATGTGTCGACGGCGAGTATGATAGAAAAATTGAAAAAGGCAGAGTTTCAAACCATCAAAAAAAACTCTTCAAAGTTAGGATTATCCTTAGCCTTGGGTGGTTGTGGGGTTACCTTAGAAGAACTAACCAATCTTTTTAGTGCTTTTGCTCATCAAGGTACTTTCACGAAGGCCACTTTGCTTTCAGAGGAAAATCAGAATAAGCCTACTGAAATTATTTCGGAAGATGCGACTTTTTTAATTAATCAAATCTTAAGTCAAATCACTCGTCCAGATTTACCCAATAATTACGAATATACCTATCGCATGCCTAAGATTGCTTGGAAAACAGGAACTTCTTTTGGCAAAAAGGATGCCTGGAGTATAGGATACAATGCTAAATACACCTTAGGTATTTGGATTGGAAATTTTTCGGGCGAAGGTGTACCAGAGCTATCAGGCGCCAATATAGCAACTCCACTTTTGTTAGACATCTTCAACACTATCGACTATAACTCCTCGGCCAAATGGTTTAGTCCTGGTGCTAATTTAGCTATGCGAAAAGTATGTGCCGAATCAGGAGCAATTCCAAGCGAGCGGTGCAGTCACCAAATTGTAGATTACTATATCATGGGTGTTTCTAGTACAAGTACATGTACCCATGCCAAAACTGTTTGGGTTAATGCCGCCACTACTATGAGTTACTGCAATGTTTGTATACCAGATAGCGGTGCTGTTCAGAAACAATACCCATTTTTTGCTCCTGAGCTCATTTCTTGGTATCAAACAAAACATATTCAATATGAGCAAATACCACCTCATAACCCCAAGTGTACACGAATATTTAATAATAATGTTCCAATAATAACCTCTCCAAACGATGGTGCAGAGTATTGGATTGAGCCAACAGAGTCGGTAAAATTGCAATTAAGTGCTCAGGTCGGGAACGACGTCAAGCTCTTGTATTGGTATGTAAATGACAAGCTGTATCAGAAAGTATTGCCCAATCAAGAGCAGTTTTTTTATCCAGAAGCAGGAAAAATCAAAATTTCTTGCACAGATGATAAAGGCAGAACAGCCCATATCTTTATTCAAGTAAAAAGAAACTAAGTTGTTTTTTTTATAAAAATGTAAAAAAGTTAGCATGCTCATCTCGAATATTGGGATGAGTATGACCCTTGTTTAGCTACTGCCACCCTAGGTCTGACGTATGCCAAGACGCAGAGCCCTGCGTCTTAAGTAGGGATAAAATTCTTATTAGATAAAAACACTTATTCGAAAAATCACTCAAACACCAAATGCGGTATTAGTCATGTTTTGCTATTTAAAACAGACTTCATTTGAATAAAAATGGTCGTGAAATAAGAAAAAACATAAAAGGAGCTAATTTTTTTTTATAACTATTTGTATATTAATAAGAAAGCCGTAATTTTGCAGTCCGTTTCGGTAGCAGTACACGGCTTGCCTGTTGTCAGATAGAGCAAGGTGCTGTAAATCAGAAAGTTCAGTTACAAATTTTCTTACCCAAACGCCCGACTTCGATCAGGTAGGGAAAGCTTCCACCCCAACTGGCAGAGAGAGGTCAATCCTGACATTAAATCTCGCAAGTAAGCGCAAATATTTAGCGTCAAAATCCAACATTTAAAGACTTTACAAAGAAATGGCAAAAGAAATAGCTGGCTACGTTAAGTTGCAGTGCAAGGGTGGTGCAGCAAACCCTTCACCACCAATCGGTCCTGCTTTGGGTTCTAAGGGTTTGAATATCATGGAGTTCTGTAAGCAGTTCAATGCCAGAACACAAGATAAACCAGGTGTAATCCTACCTGTGTTAATTACTTACTACAAAGATAAATCATTCGATTTCGTAGTAAAAACTCCTCCTGCTCCAATCTTGATTTTGGAAGCTGCTAAGGTGAAAGTTGGTTCAGCTCAGCCAAACTTGAAAAAAGTTGGTTCTGTAACTTGGGATCAAGTACGTACAATTGCTGAAACTAAAATGCCAGACTTGAACTGCTTCACAGTAGAAGCGGCAATGAGCATGGTTGCTGGTACAGCTCGTTCTATGGGTATCACAGTTACAGGAGAAAAACCTTTCTAATTTGAAAAATGATAATTTGAAAATGGAAAAGTCAAATTTTTCTGTTTCAAATTCTTAAACTTTCAAGTTAGCACATTTTCAAATTTTCAAATTGAAAAGAAATAATGGCTAAGTTAACAAAGAAACAAAAAGAGGCTCTTTCGAAATATGACAAGACGCAAGCGTATTCACTTACGCAGGCGGCTGAGATTTTGAAAGAGATTTCATATACGAAATTCGATAGTTCAGTTGACATCGACGTTCGTTTGGGGGTTGACCCTCGTAAAGCCGACCAAATGGTACGTGGCGTCGTAGCGTTACCTCACGGTACAGGTAAAGAAGTACGTGTATTAGTACTTTGTACTCCTGACAAAGAAGAGGAAGCAAAAGCTGCTGGCGCTGACTTCGTAGGTTTGGACGAATATATCCAAAAAATCGAAAAAGGTTGGACAGATATCGATGTAATCATCACTATGCCAACTGTAATGGCTAAAATCGGTCGTTTAGGTCGTGTTTTAGGTCCACGTGGTTTGATGCCAAACCCTAAGTCGGGTACAGTGACTTTGGAAGTAGGTCAGGCTGTGAAAGAAGTGAAAGCTGGTAAAATCGACTTCAAAGTTGACAAAACTGGTATTATCCACACTTCAATTGGTAAGGTTTCATTCGAACCTTCTAAATTGGCTGAAAACGCTCAAGAATTGATCAACACTTTGTTGAAATTGAAGCCATCTTCAGCTAAAGGTACATACGTGAAGTCAATCAACTTGTCTTCTACGATGTCTCCAGGTGTTCAAATTGACAAAGCAACAGTTAACGGTTTGTAATCATGACGAGAGAAGAAAAAGCAGTCATTATTGGTGAGTTGAGCGAAAAGTTCGCTGCTACTCCATACTTCTACATCACTGATACCGGCGGGTTGACCGTTGCAGAAGTAAACGCATTCAGAAGACTTTGTTTTCAACGTGGCTTAGAATACCGTGTTGTTAAAAATACTTTGATTGCTAAAGCACTTGAAACAACTGGTGTTGATTACAGTGCTTTCAATGGAACAGTTTTGAAAGGTTTGTCAGGTGTTATTTTCTCACCAGAAAACCCTAAAACTCCAGCTAAACTAATTAAAGACTTCAAAAAAGAAGCTGGTAAGGATAAAATCCGTTTCAAAGGAGCATCTATCGAAGGTGGTTTGTTCATCGGCGAAGATCAATTAGTAGCTCTAGAAAACGTGAAGTCAAAACAAGAGATGATTGGCGACATCATTGGATTGTTGCAATCTCCTGCGAAAAATGTTGTTTCGGCTCTTCAAAGCAGCGGAGGCAAATTGGCAGGTATCTTGAAAACTTTGTCAGAAAAAGAAGGTTAATATTTGACCTCTGGTCATCCTTTCTTGAAGACAAACTCCTTGAAAAAGGCTTCCAAGTACAATAAAACGCATATAGTAAATTAAATTCGTAAACAATTAAAATCTATTAATAAAATGGCAGATTTAAAAGCATTCGCTGAACAATTAGTAAACTTGACAGTTAAAGAAGTTAACGAGCTAGCAGCTATCTTGAAAGATGAGTACGGTATCGAACCTGCTGCTGCTGCTCCAGTAGTAGTTGCTGGTGGTGGTGCTGCTGAAGCTGGTGAAGCTCCTGCAGAGAAAACATCTTTTGACGTTATCTTGAAAGCTGCTGGTGCTAACAAATTGGCAGTAGTTAAATTGGTTAAAGATTTGACAGGTCTTGGCTTGAAAGAAGCTAAAGAAGTAGTAGATGGCGCTCCTAAAGCTATCAAAGAAGGCGTTTCTAAAGAAGAAGCTGAAGGTTTGAAAAAATCTTTAGAAGAAGCTGGTGCTGAAGTTGAAGTTAAGTAATTAACACAATATACAGTATAAAAAAGAGTCATAACCAAAGGTTATGGCTCTTTTTGCTTTATTGTGCATTTTCGATTAATCTTTAATTTTTCTTTTATAAAAGAGTGTACGAAAGGTTTGCTATTAGGTTAGTACGATAAATCCGAAATCCAACATCCCAAATTATAAGATATGCCTAGTTTCTTTTGGGGGTATTCCTTTTGACAAACTCATCAAAAGAAAATCCTCCAGAGCCTATTACTGCAAATACCATTAACATAATCAATACAAACACCGATAACCATAATTCAGAATTGAGGTAGCTGAAGCCATTTCTGAGGTTTGTAAAAAATACCGCCACAATCATGATTGGTAATTGCGCAATCGAGGCTGTTCGAGTGAGGCATCCCAGCATTATCATGAGCCCTCCTACTAGATGTGCAAAAGCCACATAGTGTACCGCCACGACAGTCCAAGCGTTAAAATGTAATCCCTGAATCAAACTTGCAAGATAAGTGGTATCGCCAATAAAGCTAACCCCTTTCATGAAAAGCAAAACACCCAAAAAAATACGTACAATGTCGAGCCATGCAGGATGATGCGTATCTCCCCATTGCTCAATTTGCTCTAAAGTAGTCATAGTCGTAAAAGGTTTGATTTAGAGGAAGTTAGGTGTTTTATCTTAAAATGTCAAGAATATTTCCTGAAGAGTTTTATTTTAAGTTAGTAAATAAAAGAAAAGATTAAATTAATAGTATATCTGAGGCAAAATTTGCCTATAACCTTTTGATTATGAATGTCTTCAAATAACCAATATACTGTTAAC
>NZ_JBMLSD010000212.1:0-6438 GCF_049240685.1 Flectobacillus sp. | reverse complement strand
GTTCTTTTATCGGGTGCAAAACGATGTCCGAATTGATCAATGACTTGTGTAATAGAAGAGTCGGCCTTAGTTCGTTTTGCATTATTATTTTTACCTGGGTTCAACCACGTTGAGCCAATCAGCACAACCCAAGAAAATACTATTAAAATTAGCTTCATATTCAGAATTGGGGGTTAAGACGCCCCCTTCAACCCGCAAAAACTATGCCGAGCAGTGGTTTATTTATCATATTGAAACTTAAACTTGCTCAAGTTAGGAAGATGCTTTTTAGTTCTATTTGCTTCATATTGATATATTAATTCACCCAAATTTTTCATAAAAGGAAAACCGATGGTGTCATAATCATATTTGCTGTCATTAAAAATTTGGTCTTCGTTGCACAAAATCACTGCTGATAACATAAATTCAATTCCTTTTTCAAAATCAACGATATAGGCATTGTCCAACAAAAAACCATAAGCATCACCTACTTTATTGAAAATGCGAATATTGGGGTTAATCACAGCATCTTTTTGCCCTCCATACATCAGAAACTTACAATACGCTGGCCAGTAATCAGGGAGACTGTAGGCAGGGTATTTGCTTTCTGTCGGCATTTGAGACATATACTTATGTAAAAACTGGTAATCTTCAGAAGTCAAATCAAAGCGTTGTTCTTTGGGAACGGCATTGGGAAAAATAATTGAGCGTAATAGCTGTTGCTGTTCGATTAAAGGAAAAAAGTTCTTTTGCGTAAAATCAAAAGGTTCGTTTATCGTGGCATCCCCTTTGATATATCCCTTGCCTAATTTGATTGGTGAAACTGGAAAATATTCCTTCGATGCAGTAATCATGGGTTGCTCATAAACCACTTGACCATTTTCCTTGAAGCTAATGGGATTAGTTCTTTTATTTTGCTCCACAGTCATGCCCACTTCCAGACGATGAATAATTCGGGTATCTTTCAAGCCTTTGGCGTGGAGACGGTCGTTAAACCCCTCTTGCCCCATAAATTCATATAGGCGATTGAAGGCATCATTATCCGATACCATTAAGATTTTTTTGGCATAATGAGCTACCGAAGCCATGCCATTGGCAGAGGTGCTATCTCCTGTAACAGCGGTATGACGTTCGTACTCGGCTCCCGTAAACATGGGAGTATCTTTGCTAAGCCCTTTTTTGTTGAGCTGATTGATTTTTTCTAAAGCCAATACACAGGCAGGAAGTTTTACTGTACTAGCAGGATAAAAATACTCTTGAGGATTTAGCCTGAAGCCATAAGTCCTGAAGCTCGGACGGTTTAGGACATCTCTATCTATTTGGGTGTAGACAATTTGAACCCGAAGTCTATCAGCATTATCAAGAATAAATTGAAATTTTTCTGGTTGAGATTTCATCAACTCAGGTAGTAACTGAAAATCTATTTTTTGAGCATAAAGCTGTGTTGACATTGCCAAGATTGTCAAGAAGATTATAAGTGTTCTTTTCATCTGTTCAAATGGTTCAAATATCAATTGAGAGTGCAAGTAGTATTTTGTTTTGGTTTTTGGGTGTACAAAAAATAAAGCTTATATCCTTTATCAATAGCTCTAAGCTTTATTTTTTCGTAGACCACTAATTATGGTTTTACAATTTTTCCCGATAATACAGTTTTCTTTTGAAATCCTTATCCTGATATTTTAGCAAATTGGTTGCACAATTGAGCTAAATACAAAAGTTCGTCTTCATTGTGCATGGCACTAATTACCAAACGGCTTACGGGTTTGTCATGTACCGTAGGATAGGGGAAGCAGGATGTCATAACTCCATGGTTTTTCAAAAAGTCATGTAATCCTTCTCGGTGGGTACAAAAGGCAGGGTAATTCTTGATAGTATCCAAGTAATCTACTTCAAGGTTTTCTGTAAAATATTGGATATTCTTTTGGAGCTTTTCTTTTTGCTCATAATACAATCCTGTACTAAGCATAAAGGCATCCAATAGGGCAGGCATCATGGGTGATGCTCCCGCAAACATAGGCGTGTGGCGAAGGTGATTGATAATTTCGGGTTTACCCAAAATCACACCGCCAGTCATACCCATAGCTTTGTTAAGCGAGCCTGTCACAATCAAATGAATATTGTCGTTAAAGTCTGGTTCAAAACCCAAAAAGTCCGCCACATGTTGAATACCCAAGCTATGTGAAGCATCAATTACAACGACGATTTCTTTATTTTTGGGTAAAGTTTTAATCCAACTAAAATCAAAGTCTTCGACATACGGAGAGCCTACGGAGTCAGAACAAATCACAATTTTTTCAGCAAGATTTTTTGAAATATTTTCTGAAATCGTACTCGCCCATTCTTCGTAAGAATCAATTGGCAAGTGCTTGTGGTGAGGCCAAAGAGCAGGATGCGTTTTGGGTGCTATTTCAACATGATATTCCAAACTTTGATAATACGATACCGTCACCTGACCTGCCGACATACCCGAAGCAACCGTCAATGCGGCAGGTGCACCAAAAAATTGGGCTAAAGCTTGCTCGGCCTCTTCATAGATTGAAAGGCGAACATTGTTGTTTCTTGAGCTTCCCCACGAACTTCCCCACTGAACCAAAGATTCAATCAGATTTCGCTTAAATGTAGGATGCTGTGCAATACCCAAATAAGCCGTACCACTAAACCAATAATAATCTTGGTCGATGGTTTGAAGGGTATTGTTTGGTATTTTTGATGAATAAAAAATCATAATTTAACTTTGGATAAAACCTAATTAAGAGAGTGTTTACAAGTCAACTTTTTAATAAAAGTATTTGGAACAGTAACGTAGTAGAGTACAAAGCCATTTATTTCGGATGTTGGATTTTGGATTTCGGAAGTGTAGACTTCTTTATTTCCGAAATCAGAAATCCCAAATCTGCAATAGTTTGGAAGCTTTTGTACAGTTCTAACTAGCCTATTGCTCAAAGCATTAAAGCTTAATGCAGCTAAAATCATTTTAGATTTGCGCCAGTTCCATTTTCTTCAGCATAAATCACTTTACCATAATCAATGACAACTCCTGTTGAGATTTGATCATCAACCAACAAGATACCGTCCATATCAACATAATCCAATAATGGAAGGAGTTGTGCAATAGCCGAGCAACCAACATTCGATTCGGTCATACAGCCTACCATCACTTTCAAGCCTAGCTTTTTGGCATGAGCAATCATGCGCAGGGCAGGAGTAAGCCCCCCGCATTTCATCAACTTAATATTTACGCCATGAAAAAAGCCATAACATCTCGCAACATCTTCTTCTACAATACAACTTTCGTCAGCAATAATCGGGAGTACTGATTCGGCAAATACTCTTTTCATTCCTTCCCAATTATCTGCTTTCATCGGTTGTTCGATAAACTCAACACCCAAATCCTTTAAGGCAATAGCATTCTGAATCGTCTCTTCTACGCTCCACGCCGTATTGGCGTCTACTCTAAACACTGCGTCCGTATGTTTGCGCAACTCTTGTACAATCTTGATATCTTCTTTGGTGCCTAATTTGATTTTATATAATGGAAAAGGCATTTCTTGCATTTTATCCACCATTTTTTCCAAAGTATCTATCCCGATAGTGTAATCAGTAATAGGATTATTACTAGGGTCTAGTCCCCAAGCTTTGTATAGAGGCAATCCTTTTTTCTTCGCCCAAAGGTCATTAGCCGCAATATCCAACGCACACAATGCAAAAGGGTGTTCATCTTTTAAATAAGGAAATACATCTTCCCAAAATTGTTTTGGGTCTTGCAAATCATAGCTCTCAACAAAGTCTCTCACTGCTTCCAATTGAGCAGTCATTTTTTCCATAGTTACGCCGTAATATGGCGTTTCTGTAGCCTCACCAAAACCTCTAAAATCGCCATCTTGTAGTTCGACAATCAGCGTTGGTTGTATATCTCTCGACTCATGAGTGATAGTAAATGTATGTTTTAGGGGTAATTGGAAAGTGTGAAGTATCAGTTTCATAATCAAAAAATTGGGTTGAATGAAGTAAGTAATATCAAAAAGTACAAGAGCAATAAGCGCAGTAGCCTATTGCTCTTATGAGAAAAATTCAATTTAACGAAAACGTACGAAATTTACTATTTCTCCAATTTCAAAATGAGATTTTTCAGACGACAGTTCCACAAATCCATCACAGTTGGTCAAATTAGCAAAGTCTGCCGAGCCACTGCCCTCAAACGGAATAGCCAACATTTTCCCATTTTCAAAATATACCTGTGCTGGTGCAAAATACGTAAGCGCTGGTTTGAAAAACACCTCTTTTGCCAAACTCACTTGCTCTACTTTAGGTTTTTGCTGTGCAATCACAGGTAAAGCATATTTACAAAAACATAAGAAGGTAGAAACAGGATTGCCAGGAAGGGCAAAAACCAATTTTTTACCTTCGTTATTTTCTACATCTTTTGTGCCAAACCAAAATGGTTTTCCTGGCTTTTGGGCTACTTTATGAAAACATTTTTTTACACCTAATTGAGCCAATATCTCAGGTACATAATCTTTCTTTCCTGCCGAAACACCACCGCTTAGCAAAATGATATCATGCTCTTCTAAAATTTGGGTGAGCTTTTCGGTTAATACTTCAGGGTCGTCAGTCAAATGAAATAGACTCGGTTCAATGTTCCAAGTTTGTAAAGCCGCTGCCAACATATAGGAATTTGACATACGGATTTGATGGCTTTCGGGCTTTACCGAAATATCTACTAATTCGTCACCTGTCGAAATCACAGCCACTTTCGGCGATGCAACTACCTGTACCTCTTGCTTACCGACTGACGCCATCACCGCAATTTCGGCTGGACTGATTCTGATACCTGCTTCTAACAGCGTTTGTCCAGCGATTTTATCAGAACCTTGTCGGTGTACATTTTGCCCACGAGTAATTTCTTCAAATGGAATCGTAATTTTGGCTACTTTTTTTCCTTCGACTTCTTCTATAACTACGTCCTCATATCGTACTACTGTATCGCAACCCAAAGGCAAAATCGCTCCAGTCATGATTTCGATACAAGCCTGAGTATTTTGAAGCTGTTTTTGTGTTTCACCAGCAAACTGAATTTGCTCGACCAACATGGCTTCTGGATTGATACCTTCGTAAGCAAAGGCAATACCGTCCATGGCCACGCGATTAAAAGGAGGGAAGTCTCTGTCTGCCGTAATGCTTTCAGCTAAGATTCTGCCCTTTGAACTTAGCAACGCTACTTTTTCGTTTTGCTGAGGAAAAGTATATTGTTGTATAATATTGTATGCTTCTTGTGAGGTTATCATAACTTTGAGAACGTTTTTTTAGCTTTTTTCTTTTTATGATAAAACTTGAAAAGACAAATTTCTACAATTTACCTTACCTTTTGAGGAGGCGTACCGTATTTTTGTAAAAAACACTGAACAATGACGCAAGAACAATCAGGAAATAAAGATTTTTCACATTTAGATACTCAGCATAATCCTTCTATGGTGGATGTTTCGGGCAAAACTATTACCAAACGCACTGCAACTGCCAGAAGTATTATAGCACTTACGCCCGAAATTGTGGCGCAATTTGTCAATGGCGATATCCAAACCAAAAAAGGGGCGGTTTTCCAAACTGCCATCATTGCTGGTACAATGGGAGCTAAAAAGACATCAGATTTGATTCCTTTATGTCATCCACTAGGATTGGATTCATGTAAATTCAATATCGAAATACAAGGCAACGATGTTGTCATTGATTGTACGTGTACTTTAACAGCCAAAACTGGTGTCGAAATGGAAGCTCTAACTGGTGCAACTATTGCCGCATTGACCGTATATGATATGTGTAAAGCTTTTTCACATGATTTAGTGATTAAAGAAACCAAACTCTTGTCAAAAACTGGAGGAAAAAGCGATTATAAAGCCTAATGAATGGATTGATACTTTCGGGAGGACAAAGTTCTCGTATGGGTCGTGAAAAACGATTGATTCAATATCATGGGAAAACTCAAGAGGCTTACCTGTTTGAGTTATTAGGGAAGTTTTGTGAAAAAGTCTTTGTTTCACTCAATGCCAACCAGCATAGCGACTATCCTTATATATATGATGCCTATCAAGAATTGAATAGCCCTTTGGTGGGTATTCTTTCTGCTTTTCAACACGAGCCCGAACAAGCTTGGCTGGTGGTAGCTTGTGATATGCCTTTTGTTACTCATGAAACGATTCAATATCTGATTAACGCTAGAGATGTTTCTCAAAAAGCTACAGCTTTTCAAAATCCTGATGAGTTTTTCCCAGAACCACTCATTACCATTTATGAACCAACTATTTTTCCAGACTTACTAGAGACTTATCAGCAAGGAAAAAAATCGGCGATGCGAGTATTGTCTCAGCAACCGATTAAGTTGATTCAGGCTCCCAATCCACAAATGCTAAAAAGTATTAATACGCCTGCAGAATATGAGGAGGCTATCAGGAAGTAAGAGTCTAG
>NZ_JBMLSD010000211.1:0-1985 GCF_049240685.1 Flectobacillus sp. | reverse complement strand
CATCGATATTTTCTAGCTCTTTTACTTTAGATGATATGATGCCTAAAACCACATGTTTGTTTTTGGGCACAAATCTTAAAGGAGCAAAATCGCCGCTTCTTTCATCATCGTATTCCAAGAAGTAGGCGTCCACATTGATTTCGTTGAAGAGAATTTCTGCTACAGGTTCGTAGCCACCTTCAGCAAACCAAGTGCTTCGGTAATTTCCGCGACAAAGGTGAATACCAACGGTCAAGTCACTTGGACGATTGTCAATCACGGAGTTGATAAGTGCCGCATAAGTACGTGGCAACTCGTTAGGGTCTTCGCCTCTTTCGGCTGCGGCAGCACGCATTTTTGGGTCGCACAAATACGCCAAATTGGTATCGTCCAATTGTAAATAACGTAAACCTGCAGCGTACAAATGATCTATTTCTTGTTTGTAAGCAGTTGATAAATCATGAAAAAACTCATCCATATCAGGATAAGCCTGAATATCTATCGATTTGCGTCCGCCACGAAAATGAATCATCGTTGGTGATGGAATACTCACTTTGGGAGTTTGTGTAACGATAGATTTTAGGTAGTTAAAATCGGCTACTTGAATATCTTTTTGGTGATGTAGTTTTCCTGTAACACTCAAAACAGGAGGTTTGAAGCCATCTTCAGCCACTTTAGCATTTGGATTAGCATCCATACCTCCTGTCACGGTCACTCCTGCAAGCTCTTTCAGAAAGTCCAAATGGAAATAATCTCTGCGAAATTCGCCATCGGTAATCGCTTTCATACCTGTAGATTCAAGCTTTTTGACGGTTTCGAGAATAGCGGCGTCTTCGATAGCTCGTAACTCCTCGGCTGGAAGATTGCCTAATTTCCACTCATGACGATTTGTTTTTACAGACGCTGTGCGAAGCAAACTTCCCACATGGTCAGCTCTAAAAGGAGGTTTCATAATTAAAGGGTATTAAAATTGGATTGAAGGGGGATTTTCGTATTTTCTCAAAAGACCTTGTCGCCTTCTGATTCGTTAAATTGTTGTACTCAAGACTGATACAAAATTGTAACGTTTGGAAGAGAATAAATAGGCTATTTCAAATCAATATTATGCAAAAACAATCAATTAGAATTATTTCTATATTGTTTTGGAGTTAAATGTGTTTTTGCTCTAAAAAAACGACTAAAATCGCTAGGGTCTACTTTCCCCAATCGAAAGGCGATTTCTCCAATACTCAATTCTGTTTGGCTCAGTAAAACTTTTGCTTCTAAAATTCTCATTTCCTCCAATAATTCATGTGCTGATTTTCCTGTAGTTATTTTTACAGATTTGTTTAAATGATTAGGCGAAACAGATAAATAATCCGCAAATTCCTGAACTGATTTTTTCTCATAAATCAAGCTTGATAATGCATCTTTATACCGCTGGGTTAAGTAGGTTGCCGCATTTTGAAGAGCCTTTGGCTGACTTTTTTCTTGAAGCTTAAATTCTGTCAGAAGGGTGGTTAAATACAAGGGTAATAGCTCAAATCGTTCGGGTTGATTCTTCTTGTATTCTTGTAATATCAATTCAAATAATTGAATAACTGGCTTATTATCAATCAATTCAAATACGGGATTTCCTGTAAATTGGAAGAAAGGAAGTTCTTTAAAAACAGGAAGGTTAAATCTTTTTTGTTGAAATATTTCTGGTAAAAAATGAAGATAATATCCTTCAGCATCCTCGCTGACAAACTCAATGGAGGTGATCTGGTCGGAAGGTAAAGCAAATACGGTATTAGGTCCTATTTCGTATTGAGTTAGGCCTTTACTTCTGAGTACTTTTCCTTTGGTTAGAAAAATCATAAAATAAACCAAACGACGATGTGGCTGTAAAGGCAATTGCAGGTGAATCTTATAATGTTCGACTCGCTCAATATGAAATTGATTATATACTTTGGACACCACCGGCTTCCAAGTCCCAAACAAATATTCATCAAATTGGGAGGGATTTAATACTGGAATCTTAGCAA
>NZ_JBMLSD010000210.1:0-5809 GCF_049240685.1 Flectobacillus sp. | reverse complement strand
TGGGCTATGGCAAAAATGCATGTCCGTGGTCGTTAAAAATATTTTAGCACTCTTTACCTTGTGCCTGTTGCCTTGTCCCTAACACACAAAACTTAAATATAATTCTGCATGATTACTTAATAGCCAGCTGTTTGGTGTCGGCTTCAATAACCTGTAGGAAAAAGTCTCTGAATAGTTTATAGTCTTTAGCCTCAACTTGGTCTTTTTTGATTTTCAACATACGTTTTGCTACAACTTTACCATTAACAGCAGTATAGGTCATTTCATAATCAGCGAAACTGGTACTAAGTTTTACAGGTTTCGGAATTTCGGCTAGTTTTTTTCCTGTTGGTAAAGTCAGCGTGATTTCTTCGCTCATGAAGGTAGCTGCATTAATTTTCCATAGTTCAAAAGGAAATACACGAGTTTCAGAAGCGATAAAATCAGAGCTAGCGATTTTCTCTGACCACGGTAAGGAGAAAATCTTCATACCTGCCACCTCATTGATTTGGTTTTTTACAGAATAAGAATATTTAGTAATGACCGAATCCGCTAGGTTATCAAGGTTTTCAAATGAAAGCGTATTCACCTTCACAGGTGTTGTAAATCCTTCTGATAAAGAGGCTGTTAATTGCTTTTCACGATCTTCTTGACTCAAATCAATGTTTGAGTGTCGAGAATCGCTACTCAAACTTCCTGATTTTTTTGAAACGATTTTGATGTTCAAATCGCGTTGGTTGATGTCTATTGTAGTTTTGCGTACAATGGCATCTGTGTATGGAACGGCTTCTCTTAATTGTTGGAGCGTTGTACTTACTGGTGTATCCTTGCGAGGAATCGGTAAAATATTGGCACCTCTGAGCATGTACGAACCTGCTCCAAAAGGGTTTTTGTTGTCGGTAAGTTCGATATAGTATTTTTTACCTCCCTCTTCCAAACTAGCGATACAATGGTTGAATTGAATATTTGGCAAAAGCATACCATACAAACCATTGTCGCGCGTAGAAACCAATACTAGATTCGCTTTGATACCTACCTCATTACACAGCGCCACAAAGAGGGTTGATACATCTTTACAATCTCCTAACTTGTTATTGAGTGTTTGAGAGGCTTTTTGTGGTACCAATCCACTTTGCATAAATGCTACGCTGAGATAATTAACATTTTTTTCGATATATTCATAAATCAGCTTTGCTTTCTGGATGGTCGTCAAGTTTTTAGGTTGATTTTGGAAAATCTCTTTAGTAGCATCTTGAACTTCGACATCAGAGTTTGATTTAATCGAAACCAAATCGCTATACCAGTCGCCTATAAATTGCCAACTTGGCATAGTAGATACCTCTAGCAATTGTGCCACATCGTCGATTGGAGGCATATAATATTCTGCTTCAATAGCTGGTGTATTCTCTTTTACCCATGAATACAGCTTAAAGTCGTCTATGGTTTTGATACTTGGTTCTAAACTAAAATTATGCGTTTTATACTGAAATTGACGATCTTTATGAATCAATAAACTAAAATTTGATGATAGGATAGGATAGCCAATATTAAAGTAAAAACGGTCGCTAAAATGCCCTGCCAGCATTCCAGAGGTATAATTTTCGAGTTTGTAAACGATATGAATAGCATCACCTGCCTGTAGACTCGCAAAAACCAACTGATTATCATTGGTTTCGGCTTTGGTCTTAGTCCCATCGGCTTTTAGCAAGTCTGCTTTTTCAATTTGTAAGGTTTGCGTATTTGAGTTGTAAGGAATTCCATATTCTTTCCATGCATCAATACCTTCTTGTGTGAGTACTTTAATAATTGTTTCAACACGTTCTTCACTAGCTCCTTGTGGGTACACAATACGTTGTTTGTTGTCTACCAAAATTACACTATTGTCGGTTGGATACTCCTTTGTTGTAGGTGATTTCTTGAAAACCTCCTCTGGGTTTACTTGCGGGAAACTATCGAATAAATCAGATTTATTTTCTAAAGTACGTAAAGCCTTATGAGCCGAAAACAAGGTTGGGCTATATTCTAGCGCTTTTTTGTAAGCCTGAATAGCCTCAGATGTTTTGCCTAATTCACGATAAATTTTACCTAAATCTTGCCAATAAGAGCCTTCGTAAGGTACAAACTCCAGTGCTTTCTGCTGATAGGTTAAGGCACTTTGGTAGTCTGCCAATGAATAATATTCATTGACAAGGTCTGTATACCTTCTAATTTCATGAGGCGCCATTTTAATAGCCGTTTTAAATAACTCCAAGGCCGCCGCTTTGTCGCCACTTTGATAATACAACTTTGCTAATTCACGGATTCCTGTAAGGTTATAATGTTTTTCCAAAAAAGCTTTGTAGGTATCAATCGCTGCTTGCGTATTTTTGTGAACACCCGCCTGTACCAAGCAATACATCTGAATACATTCGTAGCTATCTGGGTAAAGTTTATACACTTTATCCACGGCTTTGAGAAGGTTATCCATTTGGTTTTGGCGAGCATAAATCAAAAGCTCTCCCAAATCTGTAGCCTGACTTACTCCAAAGTATTTTTTTGTTTCTTCAACTATCTTAGCCGCCTCCACAAAGTCTTCTTTCCCCATTGCTGTTGTGAGTTGGTAGGTCAGACTAAAGTTGGAAGTAGGGTCATTACTATTAATAAATTCTGCTTCTTTGGCAGTTTCGGTACGATTGCTTTCTCGCATTGCAATCTCCACATTAATTCTGCTAATAAAGGTACTATTGGGCGTAATTTCACGCGCCTTACGTATGGCTTTTTTGGCTTCGTAAGTTTTATCATTACGATTAAAAACACTCGCTAAAAACACATAGTCGACCACACTTTTAGCATCTTTTTTGATTAGTTCTTCAAAAAAGTTTTCAGCAAAAAAAGGTAAATTTTTCTCTTCTACCTTCATCGTTTTTTGGTAAGCTTGTGGTTGAGTGGTCGATGTGAAACCTGCTATTGGACTGGCTTTTTCGTCTGTCAAACGAATCATGAAGTTGGCACGTCCAGCAATACTTTGTCCAACTTGAACCAAGAAACGGTTATATCCTTTATTTAAGGTAATTTTGTATGTATAAATATCAAGGTCACAATTTCGTTCTGTTGATTCATTTACCACCAATTGATCATTGACCCATATCTTCATTGACCCCGAGCATCCTGCACGCAAGTATACACTTTGGTCATTTGGGCTATTCACAAAAGATTGTGCATACATCAAAGAGTTGTCGGTATCGAACAATTGGTCAAAGTCAAACCATTTGTCAATACGTTCTACAGGAGGTTTAAACCAAGCTATTTTGGCTTGTACTTTATTTTTGTAAGTAGCATTCAGGTCTGGGTTTTGTAAAACGCCAAAATCCTTATCAAACCCGCTTCCAGAAGTATTTTCAAATGTTCCTAGCACGGCCCAATTATCAATTGCTCCGATTTTTTGATACTCAGCTTTGGTAGCCTCGATATTCATTGTTTTTTGGTAATAATCTCCCAAGCTGGCATGTGCCATTGCTCGCAAAGTACCAGGGGCCTTGGTATCTTTGATAAGACGTTGTAAAAAATCAATATGCTTAGGCTGAATCGGTTTGGCACTACCATACAATACCTCCGAAGACCATAAGGCATAGAGATACGGATAAGGGTTGGGACTACTTTCGTAAAACTTCACCATGTAGTCGAATCCTTTGTCACGTTGTTCATCATACCAACTTATCATGCCTAAGCCCAAGTAAGCATCGGCTTTGGTATTAGGATTTTGGAGAGCTGCTTCAAATTGTTTTTGAGCTTCTAGTCTTTGATTTTGGTAAAAAGCTTGCCATGCCGTGGTTGCCCGACTGGTTGTTGACTGACCCAAGCCTGACCATGAAAAGCATAATGAGGCAAGAAAAATAATGCAAAACGTAGCCTTGGAGTAGAAAGTGTTCATCTAAGTGCTGTTAAAAGGTTTTGATTTTAGTTGGTGGTTTTTGTAAAAATGAGGGTTGAAATTTTACCTCGAAAGTTCAGATATAAAAAGTGGATGGGGCAGCATAATGGTTGTGATTGATAGACAAATAAGATTGTATTTAGGCTTTGGGTAAAATTTTTATAACAATTATTAAAAAATCACTTTGGGGTTTTATAAATACTTGGTAATACTTACTGTCTGGAGCCTAAGGCGCTCATTTACTTTTTATGGAGTGAAAAATACTGAATTTTTCTTTATCTCACATCATCTCATGCAGATAAACATTGATTTAGTAGTGTATTCTTTTGTAATTCGCTGATAATGAGTGGTGATATAGCGATATTAAGCAAACAAGTGTTTGATAAAAAAATCCCCAATGTATCTATCATACACTGGGGATTTTTTGTATTCGTAAGTTGCAAATCCTTATTTCAGTTTAGCAACTGCTGTTTTGATTCTTTCGCAAGCTTCTGCTAGTTGCTCGTCGGCAGCAGCAGTCGAAATACGCATACAGTTTGGCGCACCAAAGCCCGAACCTGCTACCGTAGCCACAAAAGCCTCAGCCAACAACCACATACAGAAATCGTCAGAATTGTTGATAACTGTTGTACCATCTGTTTTACCAAAGTAGTAGCTAATATCTGGGAATGCGTAGAACGCACCGTCTGGCATGTTTACTTTGAAACCTGGGATTTCACGCAACAAACCTACTACAAGATGACGACGACGGTCGTAAGCTTCCTTCATTTTGTAAGCCTCATCCAATGGACCATTGAAAGCAGCTGTAGCAGCTTTTTGAGCAATAGAACAAGTACCTGATGTAACTTGACCTTGTAATTTCTCAAGGCCTTCTGCAATCCATTTAGCAGATGCCGTAAAACCAATTCTCCAACCAGTCATTGCATGACCTTTAGCAACACCATTTACAGTGATTACACGGTCTTTGATTGCTGGAATAGAACCGATAGAGAAGTGACCACCTGCTGTAAAGTTGATATATTCGTAAATCTCGTCAGCTAAAACGAAGATGTTTGGATGTTTTTCAACAATAGCAGCGATAGCTCTCAATTCTTCCTCCGTATATACCGAACCAGTAGGGTTGTTTGGAGAAGCAAACATCACCAATTTAGTTTTAGGTGTGATTGCTGCTTCAAATTGCTCTGGCGTTACTTTGAAGTTATTATCAAAAGAACCTTCTACAATGACAGAAGTACCTTCTGCTAATTTTACCATTTCAGAGTATGATACCCAGTAAGGAGCAAAGATGATTACTTCTTCGCCAGGATTTACCAATACAGAAATAGCGTTTGCCAAGGCGTGTTTTGCTCCTGTAGAAACTACGATGTTTTCTGGACCCCACTCAAGGTTGTTGTCACGTTTTAATTTATCGGCAATTGCTTTACGCAAGTCAGGATAACCAGCCACTGGTGAGTAACCGTGAAAACCAGCGTCGATAGCGTCCTTAGCAGCATCACAAATGTGCTTTGGAGTTTTGAAATCTGGTTCACCTACAGATAAACTAATCACTTTGTGACCTTGAGCCGCCAATTCGCGAGCTTTTTTGGTCATTCCCAACGTAGCCGACTCTTCTAATGCGTTGATTCGACTTGATAATAATTCGACAGACATTGTTTTTGTTGTTTCGGATTATGAAAAAAACGAGGAAGATTTGAGCAAATTACAGTCACCCCCAAAATTGCACAAAGTTACTTGAAGGAGATTGCTTAAACTAACTTTTTTTTGATTAATTAATATTGGCTTTTATTTCTTGTAAACTTGTTAAAAAAAGAGCACTTAAATTGTTGAAATGGTAATTTTTTGGGCAGGGAAAGGAGTGAGGCGCTAGGGTATAGTTTTTGGTTTTAGGGAACGGGCACAAAGGCACAGAGTGTGTGAGTG
>NZ_JBMLSD010000209.1:0-2608 GCF_049240685.1 Flectobacillus sp. | reverse complement strand
CTGCATCTCGAATGGCCTCACAACATTGGATATAGCCTTTTGGGCAACATCTCTCAAGCATTGTTCGATACCCAATAAGCTCGGATACTTGTGTATTGCGAAAGCTTTCGGGAAACCATTTTTCCATTACGGCATCCGAAATACCTGCCAGTCCCACGGTATTTACATGTTCGATTCGCTGATTCCAGCTGGTGGAAGTTCCTATTTTATGAGCTGTATCACAAAGAATCAACTTTTGCACTCGTTCAGGGTGGCGTTCTGCAAAAAGCATTGCTACTCGACCGCCTACAGATAAACCAACTGGAATACATTGTTGTATTTTTAGCGCATCAAGCAAACCAACTAGGTCTTCGTAATAACTTCGCATACCATGCGTAATAGCTGCCGTTTGCGATAGTCCATGCCCACGTTTGTCATAACACAGTACATTGGCGACATCGACCAAGCCCTCAACGACTTTATCCCAGATTCTGAAGTCGGTACCAAGAGAATTGATAAAAACAAAAGTGGTTTCTTTCTGATGGTTAATCCATTTGTAATGAATATTTAAACCATTGATATTAATGAAGTTAGCCATTAAGATATAGGAGGTTATTTCAAATTTCTTTCAGACCTACATAGTTTTCGGCAATGGTAGTTGCCTGGGCCTTGGAGATACCGATATAATCAAATTTTGATTTTTGGAGTAAATTTTCAAACGAACCGTGAGGCGCTTGCTTATGAAATAGATAAGTCATAAAGTTCGAAAAATCCTGTGCACGCCAAATTCTTCTCAAACAGTCCTGCGAATAGCTTTGAAGAAGGCTATCATCTTGATTTTCGTACCAATTAGTTAAAGCAGAAGCAAGAAAACGAATATCTGCTACTGCCAAATTCAAGCCTTTCCCACCTGTAGGTGGTACAATATGAGCGGCATCACCCGCCAAAAACAAGCGTCCGTGTTGCATATTATCAATCATGAAGCTACGCATGGGCGTAATGCTTTTTTCGAAAATGGGGCCACTTTGTAAGTTCCAGCCCTCTGTGCCCAAGCGGATAGATAGCTCTTCCCAGATTTTTTCATCCGACCAATTATCTACGGTATCATCGTTATCTACTTGAATATATAAGCGGCTAACTGTCTCAGAACGAAGGCTATGCAATGCAAAACCTCTTTCATGATAAGCATAAATGAGTTCGTCTGACGATGGTGCAACATTGGCCAAAATACCTAGCCAACTAAAAGGATACTCGATTCTAAATTCGTTGTAAGAATCTTTGGGTAAATGCTGACGCCCAATACCATGATAGCCATCACAACCCGCTACAAAGTCGCAAGTCAACTCATGTTCTTCGCCATTATGTTGGTAAAAAATACTTGGATTGTCGCTTTCGATACCTTCGATATGCTTGGCATGAGCTTCAAAAAGAATTTCAATTCCTCTATCTAAGTTGGCCTGAATCAAGTCTTTGACTACTTCTTGCTGTCCATAAATGGTGATGCATCTCCCGCCTGTTAACTCCTTAAATGGAACACGCTGACGGACTCCATTAAAGCTCAAATAAACTCCATGATGCTCAAGTCCCTCTTTATCAAGACGTTCTGAAGCACCTAGTTCACGAATTAAATCAACCGTATTTTGTTCCAACAAACCTGCTCGAACGCGTGATTCTACATATTGGCGACTTCGGTTTTCAAGAATTATACAATCGATTCCTCTTTTTTGAAGTAATAAGGCAAGCGTAAGGCCAGCAGGGCCTGCTCCAATGATACCGACTTTGGTTGAGTGCTTCATCGTGAGTTTATGATAGATTTTCTGTTAAATATGATTTAAAGACTGGCCAGAATCTCATTGATGAAACAAAGATAGAGGGCACTTACAGGTTTATTTTTGGACGAAATACGGTATTATTTGGACAAAATAAACATTATTATTACCTTGTGAGCTAAAAATATAAATAGTTTACCTTGAAAAGGTTATATCTCTACAGAACTATCGAATGAAAAATAAGATTATCAATTATTCGGGGCTTTATGGCGATGCACAACGACGTTGGTTGCCCGACTTTGTGCATTGCGAACCTTTGGAGGCAAGAAGCCAACTCCATAATTGGCAAATCGAATCGCACATTCATACCGATTTGTGGCAAATATTTTGTCTGGAAGACGGTGAGGCCAAAATTATGAGTGCACATCATACTTGGCAAACACAAGGTATGACTCTAGTGGTAATTCCGCCTAATACCCTACACGGATTCGAATTTGTAGCAGGTTTATCGGGAATCGTACTTACGGTATCGTCGTCTTATTGGGATAGATTGTTGCAAACGGCACCCACGATTAGCCTAACTTTTCAGGAAATGACTTGTCTTTCTCTTGAGAAAAAACAGAATAACTTTCAGAAAATCAAGAGATTAATAGAGGAAATTAGAGAAGAAGAAAACAATAATTATCCAGAAAAAAACTTTTCGATACAAACTACATTAGGAATGGTTAGTATCGAAATTTTCCGTTTAGCTAATGCTCAAAACGACCAGAAACTAGTTAGTAATCAGCGTAGTTTGTCGATTTATCGAAACTTTGTCAAAAGTATTAAAGAATCTTACAGTCCTCAAAAAAGTATTACGC
>NZ_JBMLSD010000208.1:0-20570 GCF_049240685.1 Flectobacillus sp. | reverse complement strand
CGATTATTAAGTGTTTTAACTATAGGGTTCAAGAAAGGATTATATACTCAAAATAGAACCTCGTGAATAAAAAAACGGGTAAAAGATTTCTCCTTTACCCGAATAGATGTGTTAGTTTGTAAAAAGTGTTTATTTTGTCAACTCATCAAATGTTAATGACAAGAAGTAGGTTGAACCTACATTCGGATTACCATAAGCTGTGAAGTATGATTTTCCAAGAATATTCGTTGCACCCAGTTTTAGGATAGATTTTAAGCTAGAAATTTTCTTTGAAACCTGCGCATCAAAGGTCGATATTGCTGGTACAATAGTAGCGTTTGAATCATATCCTGCAACGATACCCGACTGCCACAAAAAGGCATCTTGATAACGCCAAATTACGTTGAAACCAATGCCAGATTTGCCAAGTTCACGGTTTGCAATTGAAGCAGAATACTTGAATTTTGGTGTATTGAATGCCGCTGTTCCTCCTTGGTCAATGATATTTTGGTCAAACTCTTTCAAAGAGTTATAAGAAATATTGCCACCAATTAAAAAGCCTTTTGGCAAACGATAATCTATACCAGCCGCAAAACCTTCAGTCACTGCTTTACCTTGCGAAGAGGCTGGCATCGAGTAAATTTGACGAGTAGATTCGCTAAGTAAACCTACTGGTGTTCCTGTAGTAGATTGTATCAATGTTTCTTGATAGGCAAAATTCTTGAATTGATTGTAGTAATAACTCGCATCGATGTAAAGTGTATTGGCAATCAATCCACGATACCCCAATTCATACGTTTGTACAATTTCTGGTTTGTAAGGCTTAAATTCATAAGGTTTTAATACCCCCGAAGCCAAGGCAGCTTGTGTTCCTTGTTGCGTAGCTAGTTTAGTAGTCAAATCAGCAATAGAGGCTGCCGATGGCGCTACCCCATATTTGTTGGCAAAGGCTTGAGGATTGGCTTGCGCTTCTGCTTGCAATCCTGTGGCAATACTCGGAGCCAAAGCTGTAGCTCTTTCTTGAATTTGTGTACCAAATGCTCTCACTGTAGCTAAGGTATAAGCTGGGTTAGTGCTAGAATTTAAACCATATTTGGTGGCATAGTTGCCCAAACCTCCAATTACGATTGCTTGTGGGGCTTTGATGTCGACATACTGCGACTGAATCGTTGGAATTCTAAAACCTGTTTGATACGATGCTCTAAAAGAATGTTCTTTCCAAGGAGATACTACCGCGGCCAAACGTGGAGAAAATTGTCCATCGAAGTTTTGGTTTTTGTCATATCGACTAGATGCTACAATTTTCAGTTTCTCGTCGAAAAACGATTTTGTTGCTTGGACGTAGGCCCCCCACTCATTTACCTGAATTCCTTTTCCATCTTTATCAGGGTAAAATGTTCCTCCTGAGTTGAGGTCATACATGCGGTAATTGCCACCTACAATTACCTCAGCAAACTTCATCTCATTTTTGAAATTGTACATACCTTCCAACTGATACATATTGGTTTTGTCATACAGGTGGGCGCCTCCATACGGGTAAGAAATATTGTCTGTTGCTGCAATATTTACATTTTTGATATCAGCAGTTAAGGCATTAAAAACGGCAGAACCAGGAAGTGGTCTTCCAGCATCGGCTACCCCACGAGCTTGGTTATGCGCTGCAATGCTAGTATTCCCCGATTGTAAAGCTTTTAAATAGGCACCTACGTAGGTTGGATACCAAGCCGTACTTCCGCCACCCCAACTTTCATTGAGTATTTGTGCCAAAACGCCTGTAGCAAAAGTATCTCCCGAACGCTCTTGAGTGGTATATCCACGCACATAAAAGTTAGAACCTTTCAACTCAAGTTTGGCTTGGATACCAGAAAAATTATTCAGCGAGTATCTGTCAGAACCCATGTATACTGACGTACCACTACCATACATAAATTGTCCAATAGCTTCAATATTTTCGGTCAAACGATAGTGTAGCGCCATACTTGTACGAATATTTTTGGCCTCAGGTTTTACCAAATCCAATTCATTATAACCTGTTCTACTTACCAATGTTCCGTAAGGTATCAGCGAGGCTGTAGATGCAGGTAAAAGATTCGCCGCAACCATTTTATCTGCTATTGAACGCAAATCTTGTGAAACTTCATCTCCGTATACATTAACACCGTTGTAGTTAGGGTCTGTCATACGATTCGTTTTACCCGTCAAACCATCATTCATATTCAAGGTATTGCTTACCGCCCAGTCTCTTGGTACTCCGATGTACCAGAAGTTAACTTTCATCGCAAATTTATCATTGAACGATTGTGCCCAGCGCATACTAAAATCATAAAACGGGCTGTTGGGTTGACTACGATTGCTTTCGTGCATCATGCCTGTTTTAAGATTAGCACTTAAACCTTTATACAAAAAAGGACTTTTGGTATTCATCAACAAAATACCATTGAGTGCATTTGGTCCGTACAGTGCAGAGGCCGCCCCTGGCAAAAATTCGGCACTTGCTAAGTCAATATCAGAGGTAACCACAATGGTACCTACCGAGAAGTTAGTCCCTGGTGCTTGGTTATCCATCCCATCTACTAACTGTACAAGACGGTTGTTTCCGTTGGCATTGAATCCGCGTGCGTTGATAGACGTAAATGACATGGATTGAGTGGTGTAATCCACTCCCTTAAGGTATTTCAAACTCTCCAAAAAATTGAAAGAAGGATTGGCTTGAATGGTACGAATATCGATTTTTTCGATAGTTACAGGAGATTTCATTACACTTTCTTCCACACGGGCAGCTGATACTACGACTTCTTCCCCTTGAATTACTTGTTCGACCATGGCGATGTCGAGTTTGGCTTGCGAATCCGTAACAACAATCTCTTGGGTTTTGTAGCCAACGAAGGAGATAGCTAGTTTGAAAGGTAATGGTACCTGCGTATACAGGGTAAAGGTTCCGTCAAGGTTAGTGGTAGTACCCGTTACTTTTCCTCTAATCATGATATTGACCCCAGCCATAACTTCATTAGTGGACGCGTCGGTTACCTTTCCTGATATTTTGGTTTGAGCTGTAGACACAAAGGCAAACAGCATCAAGCCAAAAACCAAAAGGCTTTTAGTAAAGATGTTTTTCATTGTTTAGTTATATAATTGAATGAATAGAAGAAGTACTTCCTTGAACCATAAAGTAAGGATGATATCTGTTGTCAAGAATGTACTTTTTTGAGATGAGTATGTCTCTTAATGGCGAAAAAAAAGATGCTCAAGCTCTGAGTGTCGCTGATAGAAAATTATTGAGAGGAATAATAGGTTAATTCGGACTGTAAAGCTATTTACAATTACTCTTTGTTTCAAGAATTATTACATTCAATAGGAATTTTCAAGTTCGATGAGGATTATTCGAGCTGAAGTTTTAAAATTTAAAAAACAAAAAAGTGCGTCTAAATATAATTAAACGCACCTTTTTGAATTATTTGGTAAGATTTTTAGAGTTTATATAAAAATTCTCATCAATAGTTAAGTTACTTAAATTACTGTCTTCTACAGTTTGCCATTGGGTACTAGGCTTTACTTTTAGATAAGTATTATCTGCTTTTTTGAATCTGACTGGCATATCAAAACCATCAATACAGGTAGTCCAACGGTATTCTAACTTGTTTCCAGACACTTTATATTCTAAAGTAGGAATTTGTACCGTTCTAAGATATTGGTCAAAGACTTTACTCAGATTAACCCCGCTTTGTTGTGATAAAAAGTTTTCGATTTCTTCGGTTGTAACGGTTTTATGATAAAATACTTGGTTCATTCCACGAAGAATACTTCTCCATTTTTCATCATTATCAATAATATAACGAATTGTGTGAAGCATATTGCCACCTTTGTAGTACATATCACCCGAACCTTCATGATTTACATTATAAACCCCGATTATTGGTCGGTCGTTGCTAATCAGTTTACGAGTTCCTAAAACGTATGCATGTCCAGCTTCTTTTCCGAAATGATACTCAGTAAACAGGTTTTCAGAATAGTTGGTAAAACTCTCATGAATCCACATGTCTGCTATATCCTTGTAAGTAATATTGTTGGCAAACCACTCATGTCCAGACTCATGTACAATAATAAAGTCCCATTTTGTTCCCCAGCCTGTACCCGACAAATCACGACCACGATAGCCATTTTGATAGCCATTTCCGTAAGTTACTGAGCTCTGATGCTCCATTCCCAAATACGGTACTTCTACCAACTTATAGCCATCTTCATAAAACGGATATGGTCCAAACCAATGTTCAAAAGCCTTCAACATATCTTTGGCTTGATTGAAATGCGTCATGGCTTTTTGATAGTTTTCAGGAAGAACATAATAGTTGAGATCTAGTGGGCCTTTTTCTCCAAAATACTTATCCGTAATTCTGTAATAGTTCGCAATGTTCAGATTTACACCATAGTTGTTAATTGGATTTACCACAGCCCACACAAAGGTGGTCGTATTGTCGCTATTTTCTTTCACACTTCTCAAACGACCGTTCGAAACATCCATTAGACCTTTCGGAACTGTTACGGCAATACTCATACTGTCGGGTTCGTCGTACATGTGGTCTTTACACGGCCACCAAACCGATGCGCCAAGACCTTGACAAGAGGTTGCCAGGAACAATTTGCCCTCTTTGTCTTTGCTCCAAGATATACCACCATCCCAAGGTGCACGCTTGGCTACTCTTGGTTTTCCTTGATAATACACTGTAAGACTTTCGGTTTTTCCTACTTTTTGTGGTTTTTGAAGCGTCACAAAAAAGGCATTTCCATCTCTTTTAAACTTGAGATTAACCCCATCTTGTACAATTTTACTGATGATTAAAGGTTGTTGTAAATCTACCTGCAAAACTTGTGATGGCTGTAATACTTGGTAGGTGATGGTATTAAAACCGCTAAAAGTGCTGTCTTTGGGTTGTACTTTTACATGTAAAGCATAATGTTTTAAGTCCCACCAAATACGTTCTTTGGTAATTGAGCCACGAAGCGTGTCATCGTGCGTAAAAGTAGGTTTGTTGACGAGTAGCTGTGCATTTACGCCAAAACTGGCCATAATTAGCAAGCAAAAAAGGAGTTTTTTCATGTAAAAAAATGAGCGAAATCAAAAACCTTGTCCCTGTATAAAGGATAAGATTTTTAAACAAAAAGGTTTATTGATAACAAAAGTACAAGCTTGATTTGGCTTAACGAAACAAATTACCGAATTGATAGCGATTTTGCATTATGCTTCTCTATGTTTTTAAGAAGTATTTCAAATCAGGCTAAAATAAGAATATTGGCGGTTAATTTTGAGATAGCGAATTCATAAATACAAAAATCCCTCGACCATTTAGTCGAAGGATTCTTTTGTAGGTTTGAAAGAGGTTATTTTTTCAGCGTTACAAAAATTACTCCATTGCGTCCTTTTTCGCCATAGATTTCAATAGCTTTTTTATCTTTCCAAACGCTTATCGACTCTATGGTGCTGGGGTCAATTCCGCTCAAACCAGATGGTCCGTAAGGAACTTCTTTTCCATCAACAATACAGAGCGGTGCGGTCATAGGCGAAGTGGCTCTCTTATTGATTTTCGAAGTAGAATCATTCATAACGGTGAATACATTGTCTTCATTTTTTACCAAAATCATATCTTTTACAGCAATGAATTTGGTGGAAGAGTCAATCTTTGCATTCCCCATTCCTGTAAGTTTAATCGTAACTTGGGTGCCATTGTCTTTAACTTTGACAGAATCACCTTTGTAAGAGGAACCCATCACTACGATTTCTGCCAAATTGACAAGCGGCATCTCCTCATTTTGTCGACTTACTTGTTTAGGAGATTGTGCGTGTGCTTGCAAATAATCATCAATAGCACTTGTTGTTTTTTCGATAATGTGCTCAGAGTTTTGCGTCGTTTGAGTTACAGTAAAGGCCGTTAGACTGGTGAGTAGGATAGGCGCCAATAATAAGTACCTTCTCAAATCTTTGTTGCTAGAGGATTTTTTGTTCATCATAGAAATACGGTGTTTTAATTCTTGTACATTGAATGAATTTGAAAGAGGTATAGAATTTTGTCCCATGGCTACATAGAGCAATTGCATTTGGTATTGTTTTTTGTCCTGCCCAGAGCCTACGACCAGACTATCTGTTTGATACTCGATATTTTCTTTTACACCACGTTTGAGAAGCCATACTGCTGGATTAAACCAAAAAATGACAGATAGCAATTCAAAAAATAGTACGTCGAGTGTATGTTTTTTCTCTACATGGATTGCCTCATGCGTCAAGATGGCTGGTAGGTCTTTTATACCATGTTTTTGGAGATTACAAAAAATGTCATTCCAAAACGAAAAGGCGCTTTCTATTTGGTTGCTGTGCCAAAAACGAATATTTTCCCAATCATAAACGGTTGCTGTCTTTTTTATTTTCTGAATATGTAAAACAGACAATACTATCTTCAATAAAAGACTCATTACTACAAGTCCATAGAATATCTGTACCCACGAATAATCAAATTGTTTTTCCTGAATCATAGGTAAATACAATACCAAATTATTGGTTGGTACGGTAATTTGCGGCACAATCGAACGATTATGTAACAGGATTGGAGCAATCAATGAATACAGAGTCGTCAACAAAAAATACCACCGATTATAGGTATAAAACGTTAATGGACGAAGTAAAAAACGATAGCCCAAATAGAATAAGGCTAGTGATAGTTGAATTTGTACTATCATAATAAGCATCTGATTCATAAGCTTTTCTAGTTTTGAATAGCTGTTAAATTTTCATAATTATCAGGTGTATGTTTGCCTTACTATACAAACGTACGAAAAAATCGAATATCTACGAAAATTTCGTAGATATTTTTTTGAAAATAGTTTTAAAAAGCGAAAAAGAGGAAAAAATAGAAGGTTGAGTAATTGAAAAATTATGATTTGCCGTTTTGAATCATGTTCAAAATTTCTTGCAAATCATCTGGTGTAATTTTTTCTTCTTGGGCAAAAAAGCTTACTAATTCCTTGTATGAGTTTTTGAAATAACCAGAAACAACATTTCCAACGTGCTCACGCTTGTAGTTTTCTTGTGCAATAATCGGTTCATAGCGAAAGGCATTCGCATATTTTACGGCCTTGACAAATCCTTTTTTCTCTAAATTTTTTACGGTAGACGCCAAGGTTGTGTAGGGTGGTTTTTCGCCAGATAGACCTTCTAAAATATCTTTGACAAAACCGCCTTGTTTACTCCAAATTACCAACATAGCTTCTTCTTCAGAGGGTGTTAATTTTTCCATTATGTTAAAGTTTGATTGTTACAAAGGTATAAAAAAACAAACACCTACGAATATTTCGTAGGTGTTTGTTTATGAAATCTGTAAAATTGTAATCATTCCTTCAAATCAAAATTGGGTTTACTTGATTTGAACTGTACCGTTTATCGTTTCAATCGTTGTAAAAATAGGAATAGAAAGAATCGTCCAGTCTACCTTTGCTGAAATGGCGTAATTAACTTTTTGGCTTTTAGTATCTTGATACGCAGTGATGCTGGTGGGTTGCCAACGAACGCCAGTATTCCACCCTGATTCCATGCCTTGCATAGCTAAGACTTCGATTTTTTGATGCTTTTCATAGTAAAGAATCACTTCTTTTTTGAAAAGTTTGTAGTCTTCTACCGAGAAAACTGTTGTAAACATTCGGCTGGAATCATGACCTTTTGCCATCTCAAAATACTGAGGAGGAGCCTTTTTTGTGCCTGCTTGACTCAATATGCCTGGGAAAAGCATAAAGACTAGAATGGCTGCTAGTATGCCGTTTTTCCGTGAGATGTTACGCAGAGAGAAAAACATTAATCTTAGATAGAGGACAATAAGAGCGAGATTTAAAAGTCCCCAGAATAGGTAAAGCATAAAAATTGGGATTTAACGTAGAAAATTTATTTCACGCAAATTAACATTAAGATTATTGAGAATCCTTGATAAATATGATAATCGGTAAAAATAAAAAATCCCTTTGTTGGTATTTAAACCATCACAAAGGGATTTTTATATGACACTAGAAGATATTACTTAATCGCCGCACCATTCACTATCACATTTTTCAAGGTAAAACCTTTTACTACAGATTTGTCGAAAGCAGGATTTTTACTTTCTACTTTAAAGTTTTCAAAAGTAAAATTGGAAAGTTTGTCGTATTCCGAAATGGCTACATCGTAAAAAATATCGCATTTTACTTCGATATTTTTCAAGGTTACATGGTCTGAATAGGAGAGAGGCACATCTTTACGTCCCTGTAAGTCAAAAAATTGTTTCCAAGGTTTAACATAAAGTAAACTATGAGCATTTCCTTTGACATTTTCTACTAAAATAAATTCATATAATTGTGGGGTATCAGGACGCATTTTGAGCCATAAAACTCTTGTTGCTTCATTCACATAACAGTTACGCATGATGATATTGCGGATATGTATGGCCTCACTACCACAGGTAACCGCAGAATGACAAAAACCAAACTCACAATCTTCGATAATGATATTTTTGTTGGCACCATTGTTAGGAACCTTATCAGCCCAAGGACCTTTACCACCTTTGAGCGCAATAGCATCGTCATTTACAGACAAATAACAGCCTTTTACCAAAACATTGGTACAGGCATCTATGTCAATGGCATCGGTACTTGGTGCTTTTACTGGTTTTTCTGGTGAGAAAATGTGCGCATCCAAAATCTTTACGTTATTGCACTGATATAAATGGGTTGTCCAGAAACCTGAGTTATGCAATTTTACATCTTGAATCTGCACCTTATTAGATTTCCAAATAAAAATCAATCGAGGACGAGAAACCTCCAAATTGGTACAGTTGGGGTTCTCTTTTCTTCTTTGCCAAAACGCCTGCCAATATTTCAAGCCATTTCCATCAATAGTGCCTTTACCCGAAATCGTAAAACCATCTACTTGATAGGCATTGACTAAAGCTGTAAAATAATCTAGGCTTTGTCCTTCCATACGTGAAGGTAGTTTGGGATAATCTTCAATATTGTCCGAGCCTTTCAATTTTCCCCCTTCTACCACATGTAAATGTGTTTTGGGTTTGAAAAAAAGCGCACCACTCAAAAAAGTACCTTGTGGAATGACAATGACACCACCTTTTTCAGTTGCCATGTCAATAATTTTTTGGATAGCTTCCGTTTGTACTAAAGTGCTATCGTTTTTGACGCCATAGTCAGTAATAACGTAGGCTTTTCCGAGTTGTGGTAAAGTGATTTTTTTGTTAACCATAAACCAACTCGAAATAGGAGTGCCATCAGGAAACAATTGCTTGGTGTTTTTTTGAGCATTGATTTTACCCAACCCCACCATTGAACAGGCCAAGGCAAGCAGTATTTTTTTCATTTTGTATAAAAGCTATTATAAGTTTCAACTGGCAATATGTCTCCAAAAATCCATTTAGCCGTCCTGCTTCCTCGGTTGATGGGATAATAATTTGTGATTGAACGAATGAGTGATTTAGTGATTATTTTTTACTATGATTTAACATCAAATATGAGTCATCCCGAATTTTTAGGATTGGATTATTCTCCACGTTTTTATCAAAAAAGCGGTCGAAAAACATTTTTCGACCGCTTTTTTGATACTACTATGCTAGATATGAATGGCATGAGACTAGAATACAAATTTTTACATAATCACTCACTCGCTAAATCACTAAATTTGGTATGACTCATGTTTGACCTTAAATTTCAGAATTATATCTCTTTAGACACAAGATATAGTATCTCATCAATAAAAAATAAACTAGATAATCACTCATTCAAAAACAGAAGGTGAAAATATCCTTACTGTTTAATCTGGATAACCGAACGGGGTTTGGTATTCTTGATTGATTCGGGTAAGGACGCTAAAATACTTTTTTTCAGGGCGTTCAAAACGGCAGTTTTGGCGAAGTTTTTATGTGCCACCAAACTCACCTCACGCACAGGCGCAGGACTAGCAAACTGTCGGATTAGACCTTTATGTTTATCCTCAAAGTCGAGGGTGGCTAGTTCTGGCAAAATCGTAATTCCTTGATTTCTTTCTACCATTTTACGAAGAGTTTCTAAGCTGCCAGCTTGGTATTCGAACTGTCCAAAACCGATTGTTTTACGTTTTAATTCACAAAGATTTTCGATTTGTGAGCGGAGGCAGTGCCCTTCTTCCAAAAGCCATAATTCTTTTGGGTCTATATCCTCCGAAAGGGCATATTCTTTTTGGTACAAAGCATTTTGCTTTGATACATACAAAACTAGTTCTTCATAAAAAATATGGTGCTCGATAATATTGGGCTGTTGGAGAGGAGTGGCTAATAAACCAATATCCAAATCATCATTTTTGAGCCCTTGAATAATTCTTTCAGTGGTTAATTCCTTAATTTTTAGCTCCAGTTTAGGGTATTCTTCCAAGAAACTAGACAAAAATAAGGGCAATAAATACGGAGCAATAGTGGGAATTACACCCAAACGAATTTCTCCAGAAACCTCGTTTTTGCCAGAATTAACTACCTCTTTGATTTTACTAAATTCTGCAACTGTGATACGGGCTTGTTGGATAATTTCTGCACCAATCTGAGTGGTCACCACAGGTTGTCTACTACGGTCAAAAATTTTCACTCCTAGTTCATCTTCCAGTTTTTGTATTTGCATACTCAGCGTGGGTTGGGTCACAAAACAACTTTCGGCAGCCTGTACAAAATTTCGAAGATTTTCGACCGCAATAATGTATTCTAACTGAGTGATTGTCATAGTATTAAATGTTAGTATTGATAATCTTTATAGGGCTATAAATAATATCAATTTGTATCGAGAAAGTTTTGTGATGACCTTTGTAATGTCAAAACGAAAATAATACTTTTCAAATATGATATTTAGTTTAATTAGTTAAATTATATATTTGAATTGTACAATTTTAATATTTATTCAATCATAAATTTACAAAAAAATGTCTAAAATGTTAGGTTTAGGTGCTCAATTCCCAGCTTTCAAAAAATCTGCAGTTGTATCTTTAGAAAAAGGTAAAGAATTCTATGATATCACTTCTGAAGACCACATCAACGCAGGTAAATGGATGGTAATGTTCTGGTGGCCAAAAGATTTTACTTTCGTTTGTCCAACAGAAATCGCTGCATTCAACGCTAAATCTGAAGACTTTGCTGACCGTGATGCAATTTTGATTGGTGCTTCAACTGACTCTGAATTTGTTCACTTGGCGTGGAGAAACAACCATGATGATCTTCGTGGATTGAAATTCCCTATGTTGGCTGATACTTCTAAATCTTTGGCTGAAGAATTAGGTATCTTGGAAGCTAACGAGAAAATCGCTTACCGTGTAACTTACATCGTTGATCCACAAGGTGTTATTCGTTGGGTATGTGCTAACGACTTGTCAGTAGGTCGTAACGTAGACGAAGTAATCCGTGTATTGGACGCTCTTCAAACAGACGAACTTTGCCCATGTAACTGGAAAGCTGGCGAAGAAACTTTGTCAGTTTAGTTGATATAAAATTATCTAGCATTGTTTGAGTAATCAAACAATGCTATTTTTCCTAAATACCTTCCCAAAGGTACTTCAGCGAAGCAATTTATGGTATGTCAAATGATAAATATCACTAAGTTTCGCTTTACCACCACTAAAATTATACCCGCTTTAGGCTTTAAGCAATAGGCAAAATGCCGCTAAAAAACAGGCCTACTTTTGCCGAATGCCCAGAGCCGAAAGCTCAAAAATTAAATCTTAATTTGCCCACTAACTTAAGTTTTTAAATAACACATTGGGCTAACATGATTATGTTAGCTTTTCTTCAAATAAGACTTTCAGGATTCTAATAAAATCATCACATTATGTTTGGAACTACAAGTGAAACGAAAAAAAACTTGTTGGCAGAATTGAACTTGCCAACAGACCTAGCTTCTGTGTTTTTAGATAGATTAAACTCAGCAGATCACCGTTATATCAAAGACCTCAAAATCAATGTAAGTAACTCGTTGAAAGCATCAACTTTGTCTGAAAAAGATGCAGTACTTTTGGCATTGGGTGTCGCTATCAACGAAAAAGCTTCGGTATTAGTAGCTTCTTTGGAAGAGTTGGCAAAAGCAAAAGGCGTAGAGGAAAAAGAATTGTTGGAAGTAGCAAGTTGTGTTTCGTTGATGAACGCCAACAACGTATTTTACCGTTTCCGTCACTTCATGGACAAAGAATCATACAATAATATCCCAGCAGGTATTCGTATGTCAATCATGATGAACCCAGTTTTGGGTAAAGAATTTTTTGAATTATTGAGCTTAGTAATTTCAGCAATTAACGGTTGCGAAATGTGTGTTACTTCGCATGAGGCATCCGTAAAAAGCCACGGAGCAAGCGAGCAACGTATATTTGAAGCGGTTCGTTTGGGAGCAATTTTGAAAAGCTTTATTGTGTTATTGTAATCAATAGGGGCATTTTCCTAATGAAATTCTAATACAATAACCACAAGGTTTTGAGAGTTATATAATCAAAATCTCCAAGATAGATTTTATCTCGACCATTTGGAAAAGTTTTAGGTTTGTATCTGTAAAGTAATCGTGGAATAGATTGATACAAAAAAGGTTGGTAGAAGTACGCTTCTATCAACCTAAACCTAAGGCTTCATATATCTACCGTCACAAAATACGTTTTGGGACGGTTTTTTTATGCCCTTTTTTAAAGAATATTATTTACTTTGCTCAACCATAATTCTTTCCCTTGGCAATTCCAGTGTGAATCACCTTTGAGATAATACATTTTTCCTAGATTATTAAAATCTCTAAAGATTTCGATAAAAGGTACTTTTAAGTTGTCGTTGTACTGTATTTTTTCAATCAAATGATTATAATTCCCTAATTCTGGATTAGTTACGCTCACTTTATTTGGAATCAAAGCCAAGACTACTTTGTCGAAACCTGCATTTTGATAGTGCTCCGCCGAACGATTGATGACTTCTACCATTTTGTTTACTTCCTGAGTTTCTAAAGGATAGAAAGAAGAAGTTTTTTCAGAGGCTTTTGCCTCGTCTCTATAAAATAAAGCTTGTTTGTCTTCGGATAAAACTACACCCGATTCTACACGACCAAATACTTTCTCATTAAATGAAGCCTTGGCTTCTCTAAATTTCAAAAAGAAATCATAATTAAACAAAGTATGTTGCAAGCGTTCTTCTACCTGGGTTGGAAATAACCAGGTCAAAAACTCCTCAGATTTTTGAAGTAAACGTCTTTTCCAAGAAAGTTGTGGAGTTTGTGCTAACCCAATGGTATCATATCCGATTATTTGATAATTGTCGACTTTTTCGGAAAAATGCTCACGTGCTGTTCGTTCTACCGACTCTAGGATGAGCATATTGTAATAATTAGTGTCTAGCTTTATCTGAGTACTATTTGCCCAATGCAAGTAGGTATATTTGTTTGCCTTCAGCATCGAAGAATCTACACGGGCAGGCTCGGTAAAACTATCGCCAAGGATATATAAGTGTACAGGCTTTTGAGTTGAATTTTGGGAGGCTGCATAGCTCGTACATGTTTTTACTGGGTCTTTAAATTGAGGCAAGTAGGATAAGCGATACAAATCTCCATAGCGATAATCGTCGGGGAAAAAGCCCATAGAACCCATCGTACGGTATACGACGGGAGAGTATGCCTGAATCCATAAAAAAATGGCAACAAATAAAAAGATATATTTTAATACTTTCAGCATCATAAATTTTTTGATTATTACCTCAAACTAGAACTGGAAATAGATAAACTGATTGGTTTCAAAAACGCCCAAGAAATAGGTCAGAACCGCCAAACTACAGGTAAGTACCCAAAATTTCTTATTTGAGCTTGTATCTACATGAAAGAATTTCCAATCTTTCAATAAAAGTATGGCTATTAATGCAAAACAGAACAGCAATTCGAGCTTGTTGAGAGGGCTTTGTAATGAATCAGTGAATGATACAAAACTTATTTTTTGTAAAACAATCGTAGCATCGTGTAAAGTTTTCGCTCTGAAAAAGACCCAAGCCAGCATGACCAAAGTAAAGGTACTGAGTACATTGAGGCTTTGTCCCCAAAGATTTTTTGGGAGTTTTAGACTTGGAAAATATTTATTTCTGAAAATAGCTACAATAAGGTAAAATCCATGCAGAGAGCCCCAAATCACAAAAGTCCAATTGGCACCATGCCACAATCCACTCACCATAAATACAATAAACTGGTTGAGATACTTGCGAAATTCAGATACTCGGTTTCCGCCTAATGGAATATAAAGATAGTCGCGAAACCAAGTTGATAAGGAAATATGCCAACGACGCCAAAACTCAGAAATAGAACCCGAGAAATAAGGACTATGGAAGTTTTCCATTAATTCAAATCCCATGACACGAGCCGTTCCGAGGGCAATTTCGGAATATCCAGAAAAATCACAATAAATTTGGAATGTATAAAAAAAGGTGGCTAAAAGAAGAGATAGCCCATTTTTTTCCTCAGGATGGTCATAACAAAAATCTACCAACATCGCTAACCTATCTGCAATGACCACTTTCTTAAAAAGACCAAAAGCAATCAGAAATAATCCACTTTTGACCTTCTCCCAGTTAAACTGATGAAACTGATGAAATTGATACAATACGTTTTGGGGCCTCTCGATAGGCCCTGCCACCAATTGTGGATAAAACATAACATACAAAGCGTAGATTCCAAAGTGACGCTCCGCTTTATGATTCCCACGGTATACCTCAATCGTATAACTCATGGCCTGAAACGTATGAAAAGATAATCCTACAGGAAGTAAAATATCCAAGGCTTTGATTGGATTAGCTATCGAAACCCAACTTAAGAGCTCTGTTAAACTATCATTCAAAAAGTTGAAATATTTGAAATAGGCAAGGATTCCTATATTCGAGATTAGACTTATAATGAGTAAAAGCTTTCGTCTGACTGCATTTTTTTCGTTTTCTAATAAAATCCCTGCTACATAATCAATAACGATTGTGCTCAGAAGAATTAAAAAATAAATGGGTTTGAAAATCATGTAAAAATAGCAACTTGCTAACAAGAGCAAACGCCATCTTCCTGACCACCCCAGACTAAAATAGGCAAGTGTTACAATGACAAAAAAGATTAAAAAATGAATCGTATTAAATAGCATAATATATCTGTTGTATCAATCCATAGCAAAGGTTCTACTCAGAAGAAAGATACTTTGCTTGAGGGTTATTAGTCTAAACTACTTGAGCTTAATCGACCAAGTTTCAATTTTTTGATTGTTATGTGTTGTAATAATAAGCTTGTTGTACGAGTCTGAGTACTGAATAATGGGCGCGGAGTTTGAGATTATGGGTTTATCCGAAACTTGTTCACCTTTCTCGTTATACAAGTAGTAGGAGGTCCAACCATTAAAAATGGCATAAAATCTGTTACCACTTCCCAGATTATAATACTTCATGTATTTACGACCATAAGCTAAATCTTTTACCGAGAATAGTTCTTTATCTGTTTTGTCCAATACCGTCACAACCTTATTATTGGTTCGCATTACAACCCAGTCGTTTTGTTTGTCGGAAGCACAAAGTTGAAACTTAAATTCGGTATCTGGTCTAAAAAACTGATTTTTCTGAACGATTTTGCCAGCCATATTCACCTTAAAAAACTCACCTTTTTGACCTAATACCAAAATCGCAATCTGTCCATCTGTCTGATCTAAGACAGGTGCTGAAAAAGTTGGCATGTTGGTCTTTAGAGGAAAACCAGTGGTAAATTCTCCCTTATTGTTTACGATACCCAATAACCCATTTTCTGTTAAGCAAACTGTATAAACCTGACCTTTGTATCCAATCGTTGGCAAAGGCCCTAATGAGTTTTCGAGTAATTTTTGCTTGGATGAACTGATTTCCTCTAGGGTTTCCGAACTTAGACTTACACATTGTCCGTTTGAGGTGATAAGGTTGATTTGATTTCCCGACTCTGCTACCGCCCAAGCGTTGGAGTTTAATCCCTTGATTACAAGACTACTATTTATCTCAAATCCTTCGTCTTTTCGGGTGAGGATATAAGCCCTTTGATTAGTAAGTATCAATAATCGAAGTTTTTTATCAGAGCTAGTTTTTAGAAATTGTGGTTCTCCTAAGATTTTTCCTTGGATATTACTAGACCATATCTTCTTACCATTACTCAATAAAACAAGTTGATTTCCAGATGTTTGGAAGAGTAATTCTGGTACTTTTGTGCTAGGATTTACTAGTATCAATGGCCTTCCAACACAGCTGTAAGCATAATCCTTTAGCTTCAAAAGTTTATACTCATATTTTCCTGCGCTTGCCCCTTTGTATGAATCTCCTTTCAAAAAAGAAAATTGTGATTTTTCTTCATTGGATTGATAAATCAAGAAATTAACTCCAGCGTTTTCAATAGATGATTTTACCATCTCTAACCAAGCGGACGGTAAAATATACTGCAAACCATTGAGCGCCTTGTTTGGCTCAGATATCCAAACTAGGTTATTATCCTCCAGGTTTTTCAGGAGCGTTTGGTGTCGACTACTACTTGACCACACCTCATTTCGACTAATATTAATGAGATATTCTTGAAGTGTGCTTAAATCACTGGCCAAAATGATAAAATCTTTATATTCAGTAAATAGACAATTATTAAATCCAGAAAAGATTGGACCCAAAACCATAGCAGGGAATTCTCGAACCCCCAAGGCAGTAATGTTGAACGAACCATATTGTAAACTAAAAGGCTTTTGTCCCTTAGCATTTGCCACTTGAGTACTAATTTCTTTAAGAAGTCCCTTTAATTCAGTATTTTGAATCAATATGATTTTGTTCGTCTTGCTCGCATCACTTCCCTCCAAGTTGAGTAAACTCACACTGTTTTTGATGGTTTCTTGAAAACTTTTAAAGTTAATATCAAAATCCTTATTTGCTGTTTGTTGGAGTTTTGACAAGTCCGTGTTTGAATCAATTTGTTGTTGGCAAGCATCACTAAATTCTGAAGATTGATCTATGCTGATATGAAGCATCATTGAGCAAGAATTCGAAATCATATTAGCTACCGAAAACTTTTTGGCTGATTGTGTGCCAAAAATCTCTGGATTCGGACTTGTAGAAAATGATTTAACGCCTAATTTTCCAAAGCTATCTTTTTTATACCATGTCCATGATTGTGGAATAATATTTGTTAAATAAGGAGCTGTTGTTCGTTTCTGTTCAACGACTTTTATACCAAACTCTTGAATAGCTTTTGGGTTTACGTGGGTAGTCATCAAGGTAGATTCGGTAAGAGTAGACAAATCTTTTAGTTTGAGACTTTGAGCCCAGAAGTGTTTTTTACTCAAAAGTATTTCCTCTAATACTAAGGTAGAAGGACTGATTACCAAAAAGTTATCTTTAATGAAGAATGCAATCTCTGTTTTGGTTGAGTTAAAGAAAATCTCATGAATTTTTTGCTTGGAAGTTGTATGCGTAATAAGTCGTAAGCCCTCCTTGGTTTTATCCAAATGAATCAGCTGATCGAGTAGAGGCTCATCCTCAGAAATTAACGGTATAAAATAAGCCCAGGTAATCCGTTCTTTTGCTTGGGGAATGTAGGCAAAATACAGTAATCTATTAGCGAATAGCTTGTCAAGGTTTTCACCTTTCAATCCATAATGCTCTAATTCTGTTGTAATAGGGAAAATGGCTTCAGTAAAGGGTAATTCTTGAAGTTTAGTTTTATAATGGATGTCATTGGGTTGATATGTTTCCAACAACAAGAGTGTATTATCTGGGATAAGGTCAGAAATGAGATTGTTGGTGGCGGAGGAATTTTTATAATAGAAAAAACCGCCAATTCCTAGGATGACTGCAAGTAGGATGAACCAATTTTTTTTCATTCTGATTGAGCAATTTGAATGTATGTTTATTCCGAAATCAAAGATAAGGTATTTGTAGGGGCTATCAAAAATCAAACGAGAACAGCTTCAGATGAAATCTCCAAAACTGTTCTCGTTGGTTAGGTACTTTTTTTAGGTAAAAGAATGAATTTCAGGTGACTAGCCTTTTACTCAATTACCTTTTGTTACTTGCCCCACATAGCGTTTGCTGTATCTGGGAAAAACAAGGTCAACTCAGGAACTCCATGAACCATTCTGTTTGCCCATTCTACGCCTTGCATCAAGGAGTGGTCTTGGTTTGAAACTTCGTATTTCCATGCCCCAAAACGGCCACGTGAGTATATATCGTATTTCTCTAGCACAGGAAGTACTTCTTTCAAAATGCCATCGCGCTCCACAGATGGCGTTGGGTAACCATAGTTTGTAGAGAAAATAAACTCAGAAACGATATCATCCTCCGATTCAATCAATTTATCTTCCAACATTGCACGGACAGTATCCTTAATCAAGGTTTCTCTGTCGACAGGCTTACACTCCGACTCGCTTACCTCTGCCATCAATGACCATTGATTTTCGATATCCGGTACGTTGTATGGACTATAGTTAGAAAATACTGTTATACGATAGTATGGGCTATTTTTTTCTGGGAAATACATCCAGCATTTAGTTGCCAAATCTGCTTTTGGTTTACCTTTCAAACCAATACCGATAACATTGGTAGAAGAGTGTTTTAAGCCTTGAGCTTTGGCGGTAATAGTTTCGTCCAAGCCTTCTACCTTTGTTGTAAAAATATCTAAAGGCATGGTATTCATCAAATGCGTATATTCGACTTCACGACCGTCTTCCAAAAATATTTTTTTCGTAATTGGGTCAATTTTCGCCACTTTGGCATTTGTCAAAATATTTTCTTCGCCAACTAATTTACCAACTCCTTCCCAGATAGCACCTGTACCACCATGTTTGGGAAATTGAAATGTATTATTTGGCCCCCATGAAAGGTCATCTTTATCGAATAAAATATTTTGTGTAACTCTTTGTAAATCTGTCACTGCTACACGCTCACCAACCCAACTTGCATTCATTTGAGCAGGAGGGAATGCCCATACCTTAAAGTTGTAAGGTAACATGAATACCTCCGCTAATCCTTCTCCAAATGTATTCAAAATCCACTCGTGAAAGTTAGCTGGTTTTTTATTAGAAGGGTTTTTGTATAACTTAATCAATCCTTCCAAGCATTTCCACATCGTTTCTTTGCTGAGATACTTGATATTGTTTTGGAAAGGATATGGTACAAAACGGTCTTCAATCCAAACCCAAGACTCTCTTTGGTGAGTCAACCAGCCATCTTCACCCAAGGCTTTCATCATTAAGTCATCGAAATACTTGTAATGTGAAAATTGTACGTGACCACCTACATCCCAAGTAAATCCTTTTTGATCGACAAAACTGGTGGCCAAGCCTCCAATGTAGTTTTCTTTTTCAAGTACAATGAAATCTGTGATTCCAAGCTCTTTTAAGCGATAAGCTGCGCCAAGACCTGTAGGTCCTGAACCAATGATGACATATTGATATTTCATACAAAAATTTTGGCTGAAGAATATAGCCTGTTTGTTGTAATGCTCCTTTGAAGGTTTGGGTAAAACATTCAAAGGAGTTTACTAATAGAAGTTTATCCTAAAAGCGGGCTTAGCAAAAATACCAAGCCTTTATTTCTATTTCAATTTTTTGATTTTCGAATTTAATTCCAAACGGAAGTTCAAAAGTTCTTTGAAGCTTTGCCAACAAACCTTTAGCAGCTTCATTTTACGAATCGAAACTTCGCCTGTTAAACGTTCTTTATGAACAATTGGAATGTTGAATAGCTCTTGACCAGACTTTTTGGCCATAATGGCGATAAAAATATTGGGAGCAAAAGGGGTAGGATTAGGTAATTGCTCTAATAATTTTTTCAAAAAGCTCCCTTTAATCAAGCGGAATGGAATATTGGAGTCTAATATATAAGTTCCATAAACTAAAAACATACTCCAGCGTAAAATACGAGTGATGAGCAAACGAAAGACTGCATCGTGGCGTACCTGACGATAACCAAGGATAAAATCAGACTGAGTTCTTTTTTCCCAAAGTTTTTTAACATCCTCAGGGATAAATTGGTCGTCCGAATCTGTTTGGAAAACGTATTCAGCACCAATTTCTACAGCTTTTCTGTAAGCGTGAACTACCGCATTACCGTGTCCACCATTGGGTTGGTGCACAACAATCAATTTTGGATATTGTGGTTGAATTTCGTCAAGAATTTTACCAGTATTGTCTCTTGAACCATCATTCACTACAATTAAGCGGGTATTTTCTCCTGCAAACTCTGTGTCTAAAAGGTCACTCCAGATTTTTACTACGTCTGCCATGCACTCTTCTTCGTTGTAAGCTGGCATGACGATGGCTAATTTAATACTCATTAAAGATTTTGTTTGTCCAAACAGTTTTGTGCAATCATTTGCATTGCAAAAATACCTAATTCAGATTGATTTTTGTAATGTAAAATTTAAAAATGAAGAAAACTTAATTCTGTTTTTATCAAACCATAGTTTGACTTCATCTGAATCAAGACTTATTTGGGTGTTTGATTCAATTTTCTTTGGGTAATGGGCTACAGAAAAATGGCTTTAAGTAAGTAATCGTGCTGAATTATATTTAAGTTTTGTGTTTTAGG
>NZ_JBMLSD010000207.1:0-8191 GCF_049240685.1 Flectobacillus sp. | reverse complement strand
TTAGGAAATAATGTAAAATACCATTATTTTTTACAAAATATAGAAACTTACACTTTCAAAATCCGATATCAGAAGTAGACATTTTTAGAATCCTTCGTACACGACCAATCCCGAATCATGAATGTAATCCCCAGTTTAATCCAGCTTTTTGAAAGAGATTTGCAAAAACTCAAAACCGAAATAGTTCAATATTCTCAGGATGAACATTTGTGGTTGGTAGCACCTCAAATCAACAATTCTGCAGGAAACTTGGTACTTCATCTTATTGGTAATTTGAATACTTACATCGGAGCAGAAATAGGTAAAACTGGATATATCAGAAATAGACCCTTGGAATTTTCTGAAAAAGGTTTATCCAAAAACGAATTACTCAATCGAGTTACCGAAACCCTCGATATCGTCAAAAATAGCCTAATTACGTTACCAGAAGAGGCATTGGAAGAGGAATATCCACAATTAGTTTTTGAACAAAAAACATCAACAGGCTATTTATTAATTCATCTAACAACTCATCTTACGTATCATCTTGGTCAAATCAATTATCATCGTAGGCTATTAGACAAGGTTTCTCACGAGTCTCTTTAGCGCCGAAAAACGTTATTCGATTTAGTTTTTATTCATTCAATTAAAAGAATACCCATTCAGATTAAAACAATTTTATCTTAAAAAAATACAAATAAATAGAGTTGTAATTTCAATCCTTTAGAGGAGCAAATCTCGTTTGCGATTTTGAAAATAAAATCTTATCTTAGCAATAAGTCGTTATTCAACAATTGAGGAGAGTGTTCCCCTATTAACCACTAACATTTTTTGGCTATTAGAAATTGTTAGATTCAGAAACGTAATAACCACCTCGTATTAATTGTATCTTATCCAATTTATAAACATTATGGAACAAGACTTTGAAGACCGTCATGAAGATGTTCTCCAATCGGTAAGGCGTTTTGAATCGATGTTAAAACGTGCCGAGAGCTCTTTTTTCGACTTAGATACTTTTGAGCAAATTGTAGAGCATTATATGGAAGAAGGAAAATTCGAAGAGGCTGCCCAAGCTTGTGAAATTGCTTTGGAGCAATATCCTTATTCGGTGGAGCTGATGCTATGCAAAGCTGAACTTTGTTCCAGCCTTGGTGAATATGAGCAAGCTTTAGATATCTTGGCGCGTGCCGAACTTTTTAATCCTTCAGACAACGATATTATCTTTTTGAAAGGAACCATTTATAGCCTAAAAGGAGATTACCAAGCAGCCATAGCTACCTTGACAGAGACACTCGAGCAAGCTGAGGACAAAGATGAAGTATATTATCACATTGGCTTGGCTTATCAGAGTTGGGGGCGCCATCACAATGCTGTTGCGGCCTTCAAACAAGCCATTGAGGAAAACTCCAATAATGAAAATGCCTTGTATGAATTGGCTAATAGCTTGGAAGTTACAGGCAAACTAGAGGAAAGTTTGCCCTATTATGAGAGCTTTATCGACAATGATCCCTATTCATCGAATGCTTGGTACAACATTGGTATTGCCTATTCCAAATTAGGAAGATTTGAGGAAGCCGCCAATGCATACGAGTATGCGGTGGCGATTCAAGATGATTTTGCATCGGCTTATTTCAATTTGGGAAATGCCTACATGAACCTTACCAATTGGGCCAAAGCTGAAGAATGTTATCGCTATTGTTTAGAACATGAAGAAAAAAGCCCTGAGGTCTATTGTTGTTTAGGAGCAAGTATCGAGCGTCAAGAGCGTTTTGATGAGGCCATGCATTATTATAAAGATGCCATCAAATTAGACCCTCTCTGGGATGATGGGTATTTTGGAGTGGGTATTTGTCTTTGTGAAAAAAAGAAATGGTTTGAAGCCATCCATTTTCTTAAAAAATCTATTGAACTCAACAAGCATAATACATACTATTGGCTCGCATTAGCCGATGCAGAAGCCAACCTTGGGAGCTTGGTATCTGCCGTGGAGGCCTATCAAAAAGCCGCTGAGCTTGACCCTCAAAACACAGAAGCTTGGATAAAATGGTCGGTATTGAACCACGAACAAGGCAATTATGACGAGGCTGCCAACCTAATGTTGAGTGCCATCGACGAGCTACCCGAAGAATCCGAGTTATATTATCGGGCATCGATTTATCTGATTAAGGCAGGAAAATATAGAGAGGCTTTTAATTACTTAGAAACTGGCTTGATTCTCAATTTTAATGGGCATGAAATCATGTTTGAATATTTCAAAAATTTAGAAACTCAAAAAGCGATTTATCGAATTATTGAGCAATATCAGAAAAAGTAAAAATCTTTTACAACAAAAAATCCCCAAAGTCAGACTTTGGGGATTTTTTGTTTTGGTGAATCACCAATTAACAAAACTCATCAAATACCATTTCAAGGTGAGCAGCAATCATCTCAGCCGAACGACCTTCGATGTGATGACGCTCAACAAAATGAACCAAATCACCATCTTTGAAAAGTGCAATCGATGGAGATGATGGAGCATAAGGCAATGAATACTCACGTACTTTTGCAGTAGCATCTTGGTCAACCCCAGCAAACACAGTATACAAATGATCTGGTTTTTTGGCTGAGTTCCAAACCGCCTCTTTCACACCCGGGCGAGCAGTGCGAGCAGAACAACCACAAACCGAGTTGATAAACACCAAGGTCGTACCTTTTTCTGTCATCACTGAATCTACTTCACTTGCTGATTTCAATTCTTTGAAACCACCTTCTACGATATCAGCTCTCATTGGAGCCACTAAATGTTCTGGATACATAATTACTTATAAACAAATTTAAAAATTTGGAATTTCTTTAATAAAAAGTAGCTGAGATATCATTCATGAGGGTACAGCCAATTGCCTAAAGCCATCAACTACATAAACCCTAATTCAAGTTTTGCAACCTCTGACATCATATCTTGCGAATATGGAGGATCAAAAGTTAGCTCGACGCTCACATCCGAAACGCCATCTATTTCTCTAATTTTTTGTTCTACTTCTCCTGGTATCTGTTCTGCTGAAGGACAAGACGGAGATGTCAATGTCATCAATACATAAACATTATTTACTGGGAAGATTTTGATATCATAAATCAAACCCAATTCGTACACATCCACAGGAATTTCGGGGTCATATACCCTTTTGAGTGCCGTGATTACTTCGTCTTTTAATTCTACCTCAGTCATTGTTTTGATAAAAACTTGTTAAGTGGCTTATAGAAAGATAGTAATGCCCTTTCTGATGCTATGATTATTTGAGTTGATAAGCAATGGCGTAATTTTTCATTTGCTTTACCATCGAAACCAAACCATTTGAACGTGTCTGTGCCAAATGCTGACTCATGCCAATTTGGTCGATAAAATAAAGTTCAGATTCTGCAATTTCTTTGGGTGAATGCCCTGATAATACTCTAATCAACATACTTACCAAACCTTTGACAATTACAGCCTCAGAATCAGCTTCAAATATTAGATTATCACCCTCTTTGTGGGCATTTAGCCACACCTGACTTTGACAACCTTTGATAATATTATCTTCTGTTTTTTGGTCTTCGGGTAAGCCTTTCAGCTTTTTTCCCATATCAATAATATATTCGTATTTATCTGCCCAGTCATCAAAAAGTGCAAACTCTTCGATAATTTCGTCTTGTATCTCGTTGATTGTCATTGATTTTTTATTCATCTAGTGAATACCTAAAATTTTATTCACTTTCTATAAATTATGAAATTAAGCAAGCATTTTCTTCACACGGTGAAGACCCGCGATTAAACGATCTACCTCTTCAATTGTATTATAAACCGCAAAAGAGGCTCTTGTAGTTCCAAGAATTTTAAAACGTTTCATTAAAGGTTGAGTACAATGATGCCCTGTACGTACTGCAATACCCAAATTGTCCAACAAAACGCCAATATCTTGTGGGTGAATGCCTTCTATCACAAAACTGGCAACCGAAACTTTATTTTTGGCCTCGCCAATCATTCTTAAACCTTCGATTTGTAATAATTGCTCAGTAGCATATTGCAAAAGCATATCTTCGTGAGCCGCAATTTTATCACGACCAATTGAGTCCATGTATTCCAATGCAGCTTTGAGCGCTACAACATCGGCAATATTGGGTGTGCCTGCTTCGAATTTGTAAGGAAGTTCGTTGTAGGTAGTTTTTTCAAAAGTCACTTCTTTAATCATCTCACCACCACCCATATAAGGAGGCATGGCTTCTAGTAAGGCTTTTTTGCCGTACAAAGCACCAACGCCTGTTGGTCCGTACAATTTATGTGCTGAAAACGCATAAAAATCTGCGTCTAAATCTTGAACATCAATGTCTAAGTGAGACGTTGCCTGTGCACCATCAATCATCACAACTGCTCCTACCACATGTGCTTTGGCGATAATTTCTTTTACTGGGTTAATCGTTCCCAAGGCGTTTGATACATGGTTTACCGAAACCAATTTTACTTTTTCAGAAAGTAATTGGTCGTATACCTCCATATCCAACTCACCACGATCGTTTACTGGAATTACTTTGAGCGTAATACCTTTCTCTTCACATAGCATTTGCCAAGGTACAATATTAGAATGGTGCTCTAGTCCTGAGATAATGATTTCGTCACCTTCTTTGATAAACTTACGTCCGTAAGTACTCGCTACTAAATTGATACCATTGGTAGTACCAGAAGTAAAGATAATTTCTTCGGTCGAGGCTGCTCCCAAAAATTTACGTACTGCTTCACGAGTAGCTTCAAAATCACGTGTAGCACGTTCGGCCAAAGTGTGAATCCCACGGTGAATATTGGCATTATCAAATTCATAATAATGCTTAAGTGCGTTGATAACAGTAATAGGCTTTTGAGTAGTGGCCGCATTATCAAAATACACTAATTTTTTCCCATTGATTTCTTGATCTAGTACAGGAAAGTCTGCTCTGATTTTTTGAATATCTACAATCTCGGTGAGTGTCATGGCAGTTACGTGTTTTTGGGAAGTTCAATAATAAAATGGTGGCTAGCAATTCTAAATTTCTTTTGAAGATACAAACGATGCGCATCGTGGCGCTGATGACCCGAATCGAGATGAATGGCGTCACAGCCTAGTTCGATAGCATACTGTTTGATAAAATCTAAGAGCTGACTGGCTCGGCCTTTTCCACGGGCTTGGGGCAATGTACTGAGGTCGTCGATATAGATAATTTTGCCAGCATAAAACAGATTCATACATCGGAATCCTACGGCTGACCAAATTTCTTGATTTGGTTCTTCGACAAAAGCGATTTGATAGGACTCCTTTTGCATTTGCTCATACATTTCCACAAAACGCTCTACGGTAAGATGTGGTCGTAGCTCGTGTATTACAGGAAAGCATCGAAGCAAATCTTCATGTGATTGAACCAGTTTGATTTGCATAGTACCTAAAAAAGTAGGAGTTATGAATTAGTGTTGAATTATGAGTTGTAAAGGTGAAATTTTAATTATCAATATCTTACCTCTTCGTTTGATTAAATCATACTTGGTACGACTACCCGCTTTAAGTAATTAATAACCAACAACTTGCCTCAAAATCAACTTAATTTTTTATCACTACTAAAATAAGAGTGTCGGGGAATAAGTTTTGAATTATGAATGTAGAGTTTGTGAATTATGAATAAAAATCTTTAATCATAGATAATTAAAAACTTACATTTACAACTCATAATTGAACACTCATACCTACTTAATACCCGACACAGTTCTGATTTTTCTTTAAGATCAATCTTACGCTTGATATATTTTCTCAACAATAAGGCCTTCCAAGTATTCTTTAATAGCTGGAATTTCCATTTTGTCGATTACTTCTTGTGCAAATGCTAACATCAACAAAGCACGAGCAGAATCTTTAGAGATACCACGCGCTTGCATATAAAACAAAGCATCATCGTTTAATTGACCAGTAGTTGTTCCGTGTGAACACTTCACATCATCTGCCCAAATCTCCAACTGAGGCTTCGTATTCATCGTTGCATCGTTTGAAATCAACACGTTTTTGCAAGACTGGAAGGCATTTGTTTTTTGCGCATCCTGTCTTACATAGATTTTACCGTTGAATACCCCCGTTGACTTATCTTTCAAGATACCTTTATATAATTCGTTTGAGTTCGAATTAGGCTTGGCGTGGTCAACAGCTGTGTGGTTATCTACGTGTTGTTTTCCGTTTGGAATGTACAAACCAAACATGTTAGCTTCGGCATATTCGCCATCAATTTTGATATTGAGGTTATTACGCACAAAACCACCATTTGCAGTTACGGTGTTTGCCGTAAATACTGAACGACCTTCTTGATATACCGCAGTGGTACCAATATTATACGATTGGTCTGTTTCGTTTTGTACTTTATAATAGTGTACGTTTGCCTCTTCTGCTACGTAAACCTCGGTCACAGCGTTAGTGAAAGCCAACTTGTCACCAAACGAGCGATATGCTTCTGCTACTTGGACCTCGGCACGTTTACCTACTACAATCAAGTTGCGTGGTTGTGCAGCTACGTTTGTTTCACGAGCATCTGCAATAAAACGCAAGATGATTGGTTGCTCTACCACTTTTTTCTCTGGTACGTAAATAAATACACCATTTTTAGCAAAAGCAGTATTTACAGCGGTAAAAGCATTATCAGCAGAATCAGCATATTGGTTGAAATACTTTTCAATAATATCGGCATGCGACTTGATAGCCTCCGCCAATGGAAGAATGATAACCTCGTCTGAAGGGCTTACAATGGTACTTAATGTAGGGTTGTAAACACCATTAACAAAATATAAAATATTGCCATCCAAATTTGGAATAGCCATTTGTTCTACATCAGCAGCACTAAAGTTTGATGGAGCATTAAATGTAAAAGACTCATTTACCAAGTTTTTTACGTTCGAATACTTCCATTCTTCATGCTTGATTGTTGGGAAACCCAATTGATCGAAGGTTTGCAAAGCCTGCTGACGCACCAAATGAATCGGGCTTTTGGCCTCGCCATTCATTTTGCCTTCAGCATCTTTAAAGTCAGCAATTAATTGTGCCTTCAAATCAGTATTACTATTCATTTTGTTCGATGATTTGATAATTGGTAGATTGTTACTGTACTACCTTTGAGTAAAACGCCTCAAAGATTACCGAAAATTAAGCGCTTACTTCAGCCGCGTCAACTTCAGCTTTAATCCAATCGTAACCTCTTTCTTCAAGTTCAAGCGCTAATTCTTTTGTACCTGATTTTACGATTCTACCTTTATATAATACGTGTACGTAGTCTGGAACGATATAATCCAACAAACGTTGGTAGTGCGTAACCACGATAGTTGCGTTGTCTGGTGATTTCAATTTGTTTACACCTTCAGCTACGATACGAAGTGCATCGATATCCAAACCTGAGTCAGTTTCGTCAAGAATGGCCAATTTTGGTTCTAAAACTGCCATTTGGAAAATCTCGTTACGCTTTTTCTCACCACCAGAGAAACCTTCGTTCAACGCACGGTTCAACAAAGACTGGTCGATATTTACGTAAGACATTTTTTGTTTAAACATTTTCAAAAACTGAACTGCGTCCAATGGCTCTTCACCACGGTATTTTCTGATTTCGTTTACAGCAGTTTTCAAAAAGTTAGTCGTCGAAACACCTGGAATTTCAACAGGGTATTGAAATGCAAGGAAAATACCTTCGGCAGCACGTTCTTCTGGAGCCAAATCCAAAAGGTCTTTGCCAAAGAAATCTACCGAACCTCCTGTAACTTCATAATCTTCGCGACCTGCCAAAACAGAAGCTAAAGTACTTTTACCCGAACCATTTGGTCCCATGATAGCGTGAACTTCACCAGCTTTAACTTCTAAATTGATTCCTTTCAGAATTTCTTTTTCACCAATTTTGGCTTGTAAGTTATTTATCTTTAACATTTTCTTGGTAGTGATATTTGACCTATGACAAACGTTGTAGGATTGGCCTCCTCAATCAAAACTTACTGATTATCATTTGAAAGTATTCTTTCATCTGTCAGGAGACAACACCTATTTAATTTAGGCACAAAATTAATTATTGGATTTTTCAAATACTATACTTTATTTAGAACAACTCTAAACAAATTGAAAAAGTTTATATTTATCCACATTTTTCTCAAAAAAAATGACGAAAGTCAGTGATTTTTTTTCTGAAATTTTTAAGAATGGCTTGGGGCGGGGGG
>NZ_JBMLSD010000206.1:22574-37178 GCF_049240685.1 Flectobacillus sp. | reverse complement strand
CAGAACCCTTTTTTTATGTGTTATTGAATCTATCAATTACAAGCTTTTCAAATCAAAACCTTCCATAAAGGCTGTTGTAAATTGACCAGATTTGAATCGCTCGTCATCCATCAATTTGATATGGAAAGGAATCGTAGTTTTGATACCATCGATTACGAACTCTTGCAAAGCACGTTTCATACGCAATAATACCTCCTCACGGCTCTGACCCGAAACGATTACTTTTGCAATCATAGAGTCATAATTAGGCGGAATTGTATATCCTGCGTATACATGGCTATCAATACGAACACCATGACCACCAGGCAAGTGAAGATTAGTAATTTTACCTGGAGAAGGACGGAATCCATTGGCAGGGTCTTCGGCGTTGATACGGCACTCCAAGGCATACAATTTTGGTGTGTAGTTTTGGCCTGAAATAGGAACGCCAGCTGCAACTTTGATTTGCTCTTTAATTAAATCAAAATCTGTAACTTCCTCAGTAATTGGGTGTTCTACTTGGATACGAGTATTCATTTCCATGAAGTAGAAATCACCATGCTTATCAACCAAGAATTCGATTGTACCAGCACCCTCATATTTGATAGCAGAAGCCCCTTTGATAGCAGCCTCGCCCATTCTTTCACGAAGCTCTGGAGTAAGCGCAGGCGAAGGAGTTTCTTCACAAAGTTTTTGGTGACGACGTTGGATAGAACAGTCACGCTCAGAAAGGTGACATACTTTTCCGAATTGATCACCTACTACTTGGATTTCGATATGACGTGGTTCTTCTACGTATTTTTCCATGTAGATACCATCGTTTCCAAAAGCATTGGCAGCTTCCATTTTGGCATCGTTCCAGAGCTTTTCAAACTCATCTTCATGGCGGATAATACGCATACCACGGCCACCACCACCCGCTGTAGCTTTGATAATTACAGGATAAACGATATCTTTTGCAATACGCTTAGCATCTTCAACAGTATCAATCAAGCCTTCTGAGCCTGGAATTACCGGAACGCCAGCAGTTTTCATGGTAGCCTTAGCAGTAGCTTTGTCACCCATCAAATTAATTTGTTCGGCTGTAGCACCAATAAATTTGATACCATATTCAGAACAAATACGAGAGAACTCAGCATTTTCTGACAAGAAACCATACCCCGGGTGGATAGCATCCGCACCTGTTACTTCGGCCGCCGAAATAATCGCAGGGATATTCAAATACGACTGACGGCTTGGCGGTGGGCCAATGCAAACAGCTTCGTCAGCAAATTTTACGTGAAGGCTTTCACGGTCTGCAGTAGAATAAATCGCTACCGTTTTGATGCCCATCTCCTTACATGTTCTGATGATGCGGAGGGCAATTTCACCTCTGTTGGCGATAAGTATTTTCTTAAACATTCTTTAGCTTTAGTTATAAACTCAACTAAACATTCTTGATTGTTTGTGATATTACTAAGCACATCAACTAACAAAAAAGAGCGTTTTCGACTTATTGAAAAGTAAAACCAAATAGATGGGGTAATTCAATAAGGTTGGCTTATTGTTCAACTACGAAAAGAGGTTGGTCAAACTCAACTGGCGTTGCGTTTTCTACCAATACTTCAACGATACGACCAGACACCTCTGATTCGATTTCGTTAAACAATTTCATAGCTTCGATGATACAAACAGTTTTACCTTTAGAGATTTCAGATCCTATTTCAACAAAAGAAGGTGAATCAGGGCTAGCCGAACGGTAGAATGTACCAATCATTGGAGATTTAATAGTCACGCGATTAGAAGCCGCCACAGGAGCTGCTGCTGGAGTAGCTGGTGCTGCAGGTGCTGCCGCAGGAGCAACCGCCACTGGAGCAGGAGCTGCAACAGGCGCAGGAGCAGACACAACTTGCTGAACAACTGGAGCTTGTCCGTAACGTTTTACTGATAATTTCAACTCAGATGTTTCGATATTTACCTCATCAAGAGTTGATTGAGCAATAAAATCTAATAGCTTTTGGATTTCTTTATTTTCCATTGGAGGTTGGTGTTACAATGTCTAATTGATAAAATTTACGTAAAAGGGTTTTTCAGATAAGTAATTGTTGTCAAAGATACATCTCACAAAACTTAAGGCCGAAACAGGACACGGTCCTATAATTTCAGGACTAAAGATACGGTAAATATAAGTATTTTTAGTTGAGCCAGTAAATTCTGGAGGAGTAAAACTTTATTGAAAATCAATTACTTATCTTACAGGTATTATTTTACGCGTTCTACGTATTCGTAAGTACGAGTATCTACCTTGATTTTCTCATCGTTTTGGATGAATAAAGGTACAGTAATAGTAGCACCTGTTTCAACTGTAGCGGGTTTTTTGGGAGAGTTGGCTGTGTCACCTTTGATACCTGGTTCGGTATAAGTTACAACAAGCTCAACAAATGGAGGCATTTCACAAGAGATTGGTTGCTCAGACTCAGCATTGATTAAGATTTCCACCGATTGGCCTTCTTTCATCAAGTCTGCCGCCTCAACCATTTCTTTGTTTAAAGTAACTTGCTCGAAGTTTTCGTTATCCATAAAAGTATAACCAAACTCTTCTTCGTACAAGTATTGGAAAGAACGACGTTCAACACGTACTGGGAAAATAGATACTCCCGAGTTGAAAGTGTTATCAATTACTTTACCTGTAGTCAATGATTTCAATTTAGTTCTTACAAAAGCTGGGCCTTTACCAGGCTTTACGTGTAAGAACTCAACAACAGAAAATAAATCGTTGTTAAATTTGATTACTAGTCCGTTTTTGATGTCTGCAGTAGTTGCCATTTTTTCAATTATTTAGAAAACAAGGAATACCATTAATAAACTTGTTTTCTGAACACTAAAGAGTTACAAATTTGATAATTACAAAAATTTGAATGTACAAAATTACAAAAATGTTCGCTGAACTTAACACAAAAAAAAACAGTAAACTCCCCAGTTTACCAAAATTTAGCTAGGGAGTTTACTGTTTTGATACTTTAGTAGGCCCATTTGAGGTAAACACTCCCCCAAGTAAAGCCTCCACCAAATGCTGCAAGGATGAGATTATCTCCTTTTTTAAGCTGATTTTCATAGTCCCACAAACACAGCGGGATAGTTGCCGCTGTAGTGTTTCCATATTTATGTATATTGAGCATTACCTTTTCTGGGCCAACCCCCATTCGGTTGGCTGTAGCATCAATAATTCGCTTATTGGCTTGATGCGGCACTAAAAACGCTACATCATCACCCGAAAGCTTATTTCTTTCCATAATTTCAGCCGAAACATCCGCCATACGTGTTACAGCAAACTTAAATACGGCCTGTCCTTCTTGATGAATATGATGCCACTTGTTATCGATTGTTTGATGTGTGGGAGGGTAAGCACTACCTCCTCCTTTTTGAATCAAATGATTAGCACCCGAACCATCAGACTTTAATATAAAATCCTGAATACCATTTCCGTCTTGGCTTGGTTCGAGCAATACTGCTCCAGCACCATCACCAAACAAAACGCAAGTAGAACGATCTGTATAGTCTACAATTGCGGACATTTTATCGGCACCAACCACAATCACTTTTTTATAACGCCCCGCCTCTATGAACATAGCTCCTGTTACGAGGGCATTTAGAAAGCCCGAACAAGCCGCTGCTATATCATAAGATGCATTAAAAGAAATACCAACTTTGTCACAAATCAAATTTGCTGTAGATGGAAAAAAATGGTCAGGAGTTACTGTAGCACAAATCAACAGGTCAACTTCTTCAGGCTTGGTATTGGTTTTTGCCAGCAAACGCTTTACAGCCTCTGCTCCCATTACCGATGTGCCCTGTCCTTCTCCACGTAAGACACGTCGTTCTTTAATACCTGTACGGGTGGTTATCCATTCATCAGTGGTATCAACAATTTTAGCTAAATCGGCATTAGTCAAAACTTCCTCTGGCACATACCCCTGAACGCCTGTAATTGCTGCGGTGATCTTTGTCATGTTCAATAATATAAATAGTGATCTGCGAACTAGCGAAATGTATCATACTTCTATGCACGACACCGTAGTTGGCAGGAATCTCACTACGCACTAAGTGCTTCTTTAATCTTTTCTGTAACTTTAGATTCCACGATATTTGCGGAAAGATGAATCATATTCTTGATAGCCTTAGCTGATGAAGCACCATGGGCAATAATTACATTACCATTAACACCTACGATAGGACTACCTCCTACTGCTTCATAGTTGGTTTTATCAAGAAACGGAGTTTCAACTCCTTGATCTTTCATAATACCATATAAAGACTCACCCATTTTTAGAAGGATATTTCCTGTAAAACCATCTGTGACGATAACATCAGCTTTGCCTTTAAAGAAATCTTTTCCTTCGATATTACCAATGAAGTTCATTTTAGTATTTTCCTTCATAAGTTTATGAGCTTGTTGAGCAATCAAAGAGCCCTTTTCTGCTTCTTCGCCAATATTCATCAAGCCTACTTTAGGGTTTTCTTCTCCTGTAGTAGCTTGATAATAAATAGAGCCTAATAATCCAAATTGCTCCAACATTTCAGGTTTGACATCGGCATTGGCACCAATATCTACCATGACAGCCATTTTTCCGTTGGTTTGTGGCGCAAAACCTGCTATTGCAGGGCGCTGCACTCCTTCAATAGCTTTGATAGAGAATAAAGACCCAACCATCATGGCTCCGGTATTACCAGCAGACCCAAATGAATCGATTTCACCTGTCTTTAAAAGTTTAAACCCAACTCCTATGCTGGAATTGGGTTTAGCTTGTAAGGCCTTTACAGGATGCTCACCCATTTCGATTGTTTCATTTGCTTCAACAATCTTAATGTTTGACCCTGCATAATTTTGTTTATCAAGAACTGCCTGAATTGCCTCGGTCTGACCAATCAGAACGATAGTAACACCCTCTGGCAACTCATTAGCTGCTAATACTGCTCCTTCAACTATGGCTTGTGGGGCGAAGTCGCCACCCATTGCATCAACTCCTATATTCATTGGTTATTTTTGTTTACGCAAAATTGGTAATTGCAAAAATAGCATTTTAAGAAGTTGAAAACAGTATTTTTTTGTGTTTTTTATATATCAAAAAACACAAGCTTGAGCTATAACTCTGATAATCAGAAACTTTAGCCTATTCAATACCTAAAATATTGTATCAATTACGCTTGTGCAGCATAACCTTCTACTACCATTTTACCTTTGTAGTAAAGGTTACCTTCGAATACGTGTGCACGGTGACGCAAGTGAATTTCGCCAGTAGTTGGGTCTACAGTGATTGCTTTTGGAGTAGCAAAATCATGTGAACGTCTCTTATCTCTGCGAGTTGTCGAATGTCTTCGTTTAGGATGTGCCATTTTCTTATTTCCGTTATTTTGTTACGTTGTTACTTAACTTATGTATGTTATTAGAACTTATAGCTCTAAAATTAATTTTGATTATTTTTCAAATTTTTCAAAATAGCCCAACGTGGGTCTATTGGTGCATCTGAATCTTCTTCGGAGCTTTCTTCATCTTCTTCAAATTCTTCCTCTTCTTCTTCCACATCATCTTCGCCTCCTGTTGTGTAAACGATTTCTCCTTCTTCATCTTCCCACAACAAATCATCGTCGTCCCAATCCTCATCATCTTCGTCGAAATCATCAAAGAGATTTTCTTCCTGTACAAACCTTGGGTGCAAGCGTTTGATTGGTATTTCTAAAAAGATAAAGTCAAAAATATCCTGTGCTACATTAACCTGCTGTACATTTCTATCAATGAGCATCAATTCATCTGTGATTTCTTCGGTGCGGTCTGCAAACTTCAAAATCATTTTTTTATGAATACTAATCGGATAGTCGAATAGCTCAAGGCTTTTATCGCATGTTAATTCTACGACTGCTTCTATTTCATAAAGTAACTGAATCATCGTTTCAGACTTATCTAAAGTTACCTTAGCTTCAAAGCTTCCTTTTTCGATTTCGTCTTGTTCAAATTCAGCAAAAAATTGGCTATCCCCCTCGAATTCGTGCACATACTGCTTATTTTCGAGGCGAAAAATATCAATTTTATAGTTTGCTAAATAATTCTTTTTCAAGGCTTTTTACCGAATAAAGTTTTGTATAACAACCACGTTTTGAGCACTTTAAAATACTTCAATCATCTTATAGTGCTCCTTGTACTGAGCTAACCTATTGCTAGGTTATCCAGAAAAGACTGCAAAATTAGAGACTTTTTTTGATATTGACAACAATTATAAGCAATACTTTTGTCAAAAACATTTTTTATTAATTCTCAGGCAATGAACCACTTACTATACATCTTGCTTAGTTGCGGTTGGACAAACTATCAAAAAGCTCTTGTTTGAAGGAGGCTTGTTTTTTACGAACTTTGTATCATGAAAAAACTTTTAAAAAATAATCTTACTTATTTTATTCCATTTTTACTGGTTTGGTTTGGAGGCCTGTCATGGGTTCTCAATCATTCAAAATTTGAGCAGATGCGTTGGATAAACGCTCATCGCACCAATTGGACTGATTCCTTTTTTTGGGGAGCCACCCAGCTAGGAGAAGGATGGTTTTTTGTGGTAATGATTCTGATTTGGCTATTTTTCAATTATAAGCAATCTATTATAGGCCTTGTTGCATTTGCTGTAAGTACCCTTTTTTCACAAGCACTAAAATTCACTTTTCAAACGCTCAGGCCAAGTGAGTTCTTTAAGGATATCCACTATCCTTGGCACTATGTCGAAGGGGTTGAGCTTCATGGATTCAATAGTTTTCCTTCGGGGCATACAACTAGTGCGTTTTGTATCTTTACGCTTTGGGTATTTTTTAAGCAAAAGTCTGTTTTAAATCCTGTTTTCTTATTGTTGGCAGTTTTGGCTGCATACTCTAGGCCTTATCTATTCCAACATTTTCCTGAGGACTTATTGGGTGGGGCTATCGTCGGAACGGCAAGTGCATTCTTCGCAGTATTGATTTATGAGGTTTATTTCGAGAAAAAATTCCCTGATTTAAGCAAGAAGGGGCTCTTTGTACATAAAATTTAATAGCTGAAGAATTTACCTTTGACTCAATAATTCTGTAACGATTGAATACTTTTCTACTAAATCAAGCGTATATGTATTAAATTTTTAAATTTGTAAAAGTGATATTCCCTAATTGCCGAGTTTAGATAGCAGATTTTGAAAGTTCAGCGTCAACAATCTAACAATATTGCTCTATCTAATTTATTTTCAACTAAAAAAACGACACAAGTCCTAATTATTAACCCATGATAAAACTCCAACCCGGTAAATACCAACGTACCATTCAAAATATCTGGAAATGGTCGATTCGTGGTTTTATTGCGCTTGTTTTATATGTTCTAGCTGTCAACTATAACTTCTTCTGGTTGTTTGGAGGAATGCCTAGTCTCCAAGAACTTGAAAACCCAAAAAGCCAATTAGCCTCTGTTTTAATTTCGGAAGATGGTGTTGAACTCACCAAATATTTTAGAGAAAACCGTAGCCCTGTAGAGTTTGAAGAATTATCGCCTAATATCATCAATGCTTTGATGGCTACAGAAGATGCGCGTTTTTCTAAGCACTCGGGTATTGACTTACGAAGTACTTTTCGTGTTGTGACAAGTTTTGGTACAGCAGGTGGTGGTAGTACGATTACTCAACAATTGGCCAAAAATCTATTTAATACTCGAAGAGCGGAATCTGCCGAGGAAGGAATGGAGTATAAAGGACTTTTGATGCGTATTCCAAAAGTGAGTACAATCATTGCAAAAACCAAGGAATGGATTTTGGCGATACGCCTCGAAAGTAGATATACCAAACAAGAAATCATGAAAATGTATCTTAACGAGGTTGAGTTTGGAAACAATGCCTATGGTATTCGAGTAGCCTGTAAAACCTATTTTAGTAAAGAAGTCGGAAATGTTAGTGTGAATGAGGCCGCAACGCTTGTTGGAATGCTTCAAAACCCAAATCTTTATGACCCACGAAGACGTCCTGAAAAATGCCTTGACAGACGTAACATTGTTTTGGCACAGATGGTCAAATATGGGTATTTGCCAGAATCAGAAGCTGCCGACTTGCAGGAAAAGCCTATCCAGTTGAGGTTTAAAGTTGAAAACCACAATACCGGTTTAGCGCCTTATTTTAGAGAAGCTATCAAGAAACAACTTTTAGCCATCATCTCCGAAATTAATGAGAGCCGTGGTGACGACGAGCAGTTGAATCTCTATACAAGCGGGCTCAAAATTCATTGTACGCTTGATTCTCGCATGCAACAATATTTTGAAGAATCCATTCGAGAGCACATGATGGCGCAGCAAAAGAAGTTTTATGAGCACTGGAAAGGTCGCAACCCATGGGTTGATGAACGCATGAGAGAAATTAAAGGTTTTTTGAAAGATGCGATGAAACGTACCGACCGCTACAAACAACTGATGGAGGAAATGGAGGGAGATGAAGAAAAAGTATGGGAAGTTCTCAACAAACCTGTACGCATGACGGTGTTTTCATGGCAAGGAGAAAAAGACACAACTCTTTCACCGATGGATTCATTGAATTATTACAAACGAATCTTGAATGCAGGAGCTATGGCAATGGACCCCAACAATGGTCATGTGAAGGCTTGGGTAGGTGGCATTAATTTCAAATACTTCAAATATGATCACGTTCGTCAAAGTCGACGACAGCCAGGGTCTACATTCAAGCCTTTTGTATATGCTACTGCAATCGAAAGTGATATTGTGACACCATGTGATAACGTTGTAGACGAACCTGTTACATTTGGACAAGAAGATGGAATTATGAAACCTTGGACTCCTCAAAACTCAGACGGACGCTATTCGTATCAAAGTATGTCGCTTCGTAGAGCTATGGCTCGTTCGATTAATACAATTGCCGCTAAATTAATGAAGCAATTAGGGCCACAAAAAGTAGCTGAATTTGCGCATCGAGTTGGCATTACGAGTCCTTTGAATGAAACACCAGCACTCTGTTTGGGTTCGAGTGAAGTTTCAGTGTTTGAGCAAGTTGATGCTTATTGTTCTTTTGTGAATGAAGGATACCGTATCGACCCGCTTTTGATTATTAGTATTGAAGATAAAAATGGTAATGAACTTCGCCGTTTTGAGACTACAACTAAACAAGTAATGACCAAAGAAACGGCCTACAAAATGGTTCACATGCTTCAAGGAGCGGTACAAGAACCAGGAGGTACTGCCGAAGGACTACGTCGTTATAGTTGTGCTCAAGGCAACGAAATTGGTGCCAAAACGGGTACAACATCCAATTATTCTGATGGTTGGTTTATGGGCGTTACTCAAAGTTTGGTAGCAGGCGTATGGGTAGGTGGTGATGACCGAAGTATCCACTTCCGAAGTATTAGTTTAGGGCAGGGAGCCAAAATGGCGATGCCCGCCTATGGAATGTTTATGGATAAAGTTTATGCCGACCCTTCACTTCGCATTGCAGGATATAAAAAAGAGCCTTTCAATAAGCCCGACGGAGTAGATATCAACTGTTATGCCGCACCAAGTGACTCCACTCAGGTGCAATCTCCAACGGTAAAACCTAAAGAGGAAGATGGATTTTTGAATTAAAAAAGGGGCTCGCGCCCCTTTTCTATTTTAATCTAGTTTAACATTCTCTTCTGACCTTTTTCGTTGATGGCCTGAGCTTTTATCACCTCATTTCCAAACATTAACTTATGGGTAGATTGTGATAAAAAGGAAGAACCATACGGAATTTCGACCTTACGAGTCTTACCATTTTTTAGTGTTAGCAAAGCACTAGTTTCATTTGCTGCCAAAGCGATTACTTTATATGGTTTTGTACTTTCAAAGAATTTTAGTTTATCTCTGTTTTGTGAAGTAATCGTTAGTAAAGTGCCTTTGGCAGATTGTAATTCGACCAAAGCTTTGGTATCGCCTACGACACGATATCCGCTTTGATTAATTGGTAATACCACAAAATCTCCTTTCCCATCACCTTTCAAGATATTCCCTTGTGAGGCATCCATACGCCCTACTGTTAATTCTGTTGCATAATCATTTCCAGTCATTAGGACGTCGAGGTTACCATCTTGGTCAAAATCTTGCACTATCATCCCAAATACAGGCGCAAATTGTGTTTGAATTGGCAATTCCTTCACTTTAAATGTACCATTACCTAAATTTTCGATATAACTAGTTTTCATCCAAGTTGCTTTAACAACCACAGCATCTTGTAATTCTTCAGGCTTTAGGACTTCATGTATAGTGGCTTTTGAATATTTGGCATACGAGTCGAAGCGTTGACGAGTTTGTATAAACTGTTTAGCTAAATCATCTCTGGTATTAAATGGAAACTCCTTACGAACGCCATCCAAATCTTTATAATATACCGTTGGAATGGCATCATAATTTCCATCATTATTAAAATCTTTTGCATAAATAGTAATAGGATTTGTTTCTGAAGCACGATTCAGGGAGTTTAAACCTAAGTTTCCTGCTATGTAATCTATATCACCATCGTTGTCAAAATCACCAGCGCTCAAGCTATTCCACCAACCCTTATATTTTTCGATACCTGTTTCTTTTGCTAAAGCCAGCTTTCCATTTTGATTTTTCAAGAAGGTCACTGGCATAAATTCTCCAGCGAGTGCCAAATCTACCCAACCATCATTGTCATAATCTGTCCATAAAGCGTCACAAACCAAGCCAATCTGATTTAATTGAGGCGCAACCTGTGCAGTAACATCCGTAAACTTTATCATGGGAGATTCATTACGGAGGATATAACTACTCACAGGCTTTGGATATGCGCCTGGCTCGACTCTTCCTCCAATAAACAAATCCAAATCGCCATCGCGATCATAATCCATAGCTTTTACACAAGAACCACTCTTTAATAATACTGGGATAGCTTGGTCGGCAGGCTGAAAAGTTCCTTTTCCATCATTGATAAACAAATGGTCTTTGTAGTTTTGGTCTCCCGCAGGAAATTCGTAACTTCCACTTACCACATATAAATCTAAGTCACCGTCTTTTTCTACATCAAATAACAATACTCCCATATCTTCCGAGAGTTTTTGTTTTCCTTCTAATCCGGGTAATAAATCTTTTACCTCAAATTTACCTACAGCATTTTGCAACAAAAACCGCCCTTTGTACTGACTTGCTCCGCCCACAAATACATCGTCGAAGCCATCACCATTTACATCCCCAACTGCTAGGGCTGGCCCAAACTGCGAGAATTTATGAGGCAATAATTTTTGCACGTTGAAATCAATAATATCTTGTTCTTGATGTACATAACCTACATTTAAGATATCTGTAACATCTGCCAACAAAGGCGCTGACATTGCTTCTTTCGCAGTTGGCAGGACTTGTGCATTTGCCTCCTCTACCAATAGCGTTTTATTGGCTTTTACATTTTTAAAGATTTGTCCTTTCCCACTTTGCCATATTATTTTTACTTCTTTCACTATTTGTGTTTTACCTAAACCAAAATGAGCAGTAGGGTCTACACTTGACAAATAACCACGATAGGGGGTATATTCATACACTTGTTTCTGATTATTTGCGTACGAAATTTCGACCCATGCACCATATCCCTGAACATTATCTTTGCCACCCTTAAGTTGCACTTTGAGATAATTACTTTCATGAGGTTTTTGTTGAACCACATTATTTCTAAAAACAGAAGCCGAATCATTGATATTGTTAACAACATAATCCAAGTCACCATCATTATCTAAGTCAGCATAAGCGGCTCCATTTGAAAAACTAGGTTCAGTAATTCCCCACGCTTCAGTAACCTCGTCAAACTTCAAATTACCTTTATTTCTGTAGGCATAGTTTTTGATTTTTACGGAAGGAATAGAGTCCAATAACATCATTCGAGTCATAATACTAGACATGGATGCACGGTAGGCAATGAAGTCTTGGTCGGTAACATCGCGGGGATATCCGTTGGTAATAATAATGTCACGAAGACCATCATTGTCAAAATCGGTTACCATTGGGGTCCAACTCCAGTCTGTTTCGGCAATACCCGCCAAAAGACCAACCTCGCTAAATAATGGGCGTTGTGAGTAAGGGTCTTTTCCTAAATTAACCTGAAGCGTATTTCGTGGATACTGATAGCCATAACCATATTGCTCATTATTTTGATAAGTCACATAGTTATTGGCAGGCGTCATCATTTTTTTACGATAATTAGACTCTGGCATCATATCTAATGCAATAATATCTACCAACCCATCATTGTTGATATCGCTCACATCATTCCCCATGGCGGAGTAAGAAGTATGTTTGAAATACAAACTTGCTTGGTCGGTAAATGTACCGTCATGATTATTGATATAAAGCAAATCATTGGTCAAATAGTCATTGGTTACATAGATATCCTTCCAACCATCGCGATTGATGTCAGTAATATTGAGTCCTAAACCGTACCCCTCAATCTGAATTCCTGCTTGTTTTGATACATCGGTATAGACTGGGTGTTTTTTTATAGGATCCCAATCATTTCTATAAAGTCTATCGGTTCTTTTGGAAGAACCATCTACAATTTTTTCGTGATACTTGTTCGGGAAACGGGTATCATCCATTTCGTTGACAAGTACATAAAGGTCGAGGTCACCATCATTATCATAGTCAAAGAAGGCTGCATTAGTGGTATGCGTTGTATCAGCAATACCATATTCTTGAGCCATTTCTTTAAAAATCGGTACATTATTTTTATCTACACCTTGATTGACGTAAAGTAAATTTGCTCTTTCAGAAGCTACTTTTTTGGCTGTAGCACAAACATAAATATCTAGTTTATTATCATTATTAATATCGACGATTGCTACGCCCGAGCACCACTTTTTGGCTCCATCTACGCCAGCCTTCTGTGTAACATCCTCAAATTTAAAATCACCTTTATTCAGGTATAATTTATTGCTTACCATATTTCCTGTAAAATAGACATCAGGCAAACTATCGTTATTAAAATCACCCACAGCGACGCCTCCACCGTTGTTGATATATTCAAAAGTAAGAACATTCATCGTATCACTCTCTGTAATTCTATTTGAGAAGGTAATGCCTGTGTCTTCTGCATTGAGTTGGGTAAACAATGCGCCATCATTAGTACACGAAACTTGCCAAACAACAGGGAGTAAACAGATACAAAGTCGTAATAGTTTTTTCATGATATTGAGCGTTAAATCTTATAAAAAAAGAGATGGCAATATATACCATCTCTTTTGTATTAAAGCAACTTACAATTGGTTAAAATTAATAACCAGGGTTTTGCTTCAAGATATCTTTACCTTGGATATCGATTTGAGTTTGAGGGATTGGAAGGTATTCGTTTTTACCTGCAGTAAATTTAGCACCACCAAACATCGTTACTAAGAATTTAGATTCATACGCTAAGTATGCATTCAATTCTGTAGAGGCCTCACCCCAACGAACTAAGTCAAAGAATCTGTGACCTTCACCCGACAACTCAAGTTTACGTTCAAAACGAACCGCTTTACGAGCTACAGCTTTGTCAGTCCAAGCAGAGTTATATAAGTTAATCACATAGTTAGCAGCAGGCTTACCAGCTTTTGTTACAAAACCAGCAGGGTTTGCTGCACGAGCTCTTACTCTATTCACATACTCACGTGCTTTTTCTAAGCTACCTACTTCAACCTCTGCTTCTGCAGCCATCAACAATACATCAGCGAAGCGAATAATTGTATAGTTCATCGTAGCATAACCACGAGTCCATGAGCTACCGTCAGTCAAGGTATTCTCCTGTGTTTTATAATAAACATATTTCTTAGGAGAATATGGACCAGCATAAGGTTGCGAACGAATCCAGTCTTTACCTGGGTGATCCTTCCAGTCTAAGTAAGGAATACCACGACGTCCGATTGAGTGGTCAATACGAGGATCTAGATTACCTTTATCTGGAGTAAATGCTGCATTTGATTCAATGCCATAGTCATTTACTAACTGATTACTTCCTGTATTATAAGAACCATCTATTAAAGGTAAACCATTAGCATCTGTACGGAATGAATTTGCCAAAGAGAAACTTGGTTGGAAGAAACCACAACAGTTACCAGGACCGTCAGCACCAGTGTTATAAGGATAGTTCAAATCGTCCCAAGCATTTGAGTTGTTTGTACTACCAGTGTTCATAGAGGTTTGTACAGCAAATATAGATTCTTCATTGTTATCATTTTCAGCATTGAAGATATCTGCATATTTAGCAACTAATGCATATTTTTTACCATTAGTAGTTTTACCACTTGCGATTACTTGGTCGAAAATAGCTTTTGCCTCTGTATACTTTTTCTCAAACAAGTATGTTTTGCCTAAATACGCTGCTGCTGCCCATTTGTTTACACGACCTGCCTGATCAAGCGTTTCAGGAAGGTTATCCATACCTGCTTTGAAATCAGCTTCAATTTTATCCCAGAAATCAGGAGTATTTGCCACTTTTTCAATACCCGTACCATAATCTTTTGTTTCATCGATATACGGAACACTATTGAATATTTTTTTCAATTCAAAATAGAAGTGGCCTCTTAATACTTTTGCTTCTGCAATAATACGTTTTTTGTCGGCATCAGATAATGCAGTAGAAGCAGTTGCCAAACGAA
>NZ_JBMLSD010000206.1:0-22474 GCF_049240685.1 Flectobacillus sp. | reverse complement strand
ATAATACGTTTTTTGTCGGCATCAGATAATGCAGTAGAAGCAGTTGCCAAACGAATTGTAGTGTTGGCACGGCTAATACCTTCGTATTTAGCATTCCAGCTACCATTGATATCACCGTCTGTAGCAGGAGCCTCATAACGCTGAATTGGGTTGATGGCAGTATAATCACCAGGGTCGGTACCTTTATTGGCATCACCACCTAAAATTGAACCATACACCCAGTTGTTAGGTCCTGCAAAACGCGTGTAACCTTTACCAGCAAGCATTGCATAAGCACCCAATAATGCTCCTTCAACGCCCTCTTTAGAACTTAATTGTGCCTGAGCCAATGAACCCGTTGGTAATACTGTCAAGAAAGTATCTTCTTTACATGAGAATACCAAAGTAGTCAATGTCAAAGTAGCAACAATTGCTTTTTTTGCACTTGAATATCTTTTCATAAATGGATTTCGATTTAAAATTAGAATTACTTTTTGTTGGTATTCTTGAACGATTAGAATCCTAAGTTCAAGCCAACGTTAAAGCTACGAGTCACTGGATAGTTACCAACATCGATACCGAAGTTTGTATCCACAGCACCACCAACACCAGGGTCTAAGCCTTTGTATTTTGTGATTGTGAAGATGTTGTTGGCTGATACACTGATACGTGCTCTAGAAAGACCTAATTTTGCAAGAGCTGATTTTGGTACAGTATAACCGATAGATAAGTTCTGCATTCTCAAATAAGAACCATCTTCTACGTACCATGAGTTAGATGCACCACTTGTTGACAAGTTAGACGCACTTTCCCAAATTGGAGCCAAAGCATTGTTACCTAATGCTGGAGTCCAAGAATCTTTCGCTCTTACACCCTTACCAGAACCTTCAAATGTTCCGAAGAAGTCAGTAAACCACTTCGACATGTTGAAAATTTTGTTTCCAAGAGAAGTATAGATATAGGTAGCGAAATCAAAGTTTTTGTACTGTAAACCAATATTGATACCACCAGTGTAAGTTGGAACTGGGCTACCTATAAATGTTCTATCATCTGGTGTGATTTTTCCATCTCCGTTAACATCCTTGTATTTGAAACGACCAACAGCAGCGTCAGTTTGAGCAGGAGAACTTTTCACTTCGTCGGCACTTGCAAAGTAACCAATTACTTCGTAGCCAAAGAACGATGAAATACTTTGACCTACAGCGTTACGAATAGGAGAAATACCTCTATATGTCGCTCCTTCAAAATACGATACATTTGGCGCTAATGAAGTAATTTCGTTTTTCAAGAATGAACTGTTCCAAGTCAAATCATATTTCAAATCCTTAGTCAACTTACCTTTATTGATGATTTGGAAATCAATACCAGAGTTCATCATACTAGCAATGTTCACTGATGGAGCAGAAGCCGAAGCACCTACTACCCCAGGAAGAGGTACTTGGAATAACAAATCTTTGGTATCTTTTCTCCACCAATCTAATACTACTTCAAACTTACCATTCAACAAAGTTGCATCAAAACCGATGTTTGTTGTCACAGCAGTCTCCCATTTTGCATCTGGGTTACCAATACGAGAACGGTAGAAACCTGCATCAGCGCCATTGTTAGTACCAGAAATAGGATAGAATGAAGTACCACGATCAGAAGCATACAATGAGTACTGGTTATTTGGGTTCACGTTGTTTGAGTTACCCATTTGACCCCAACCACCACGAATTTTCAAATCAGAAATGAAAGGTATTTCTTTCATGAAATCTTCACTTGTTACACGCCAAGCAGCAGAGAATGCTGGGAATACACCTATACGGCTATTTGCACCAAAACGCGAAGAACCATCACGACGAACCAAAGCAGTCAAATAATATTTATCATTGAAGCTATAGTCTACTTTACCAAACAATGAATAGAAGTTTACACCACTAAACAAGGCTGAGTTTACTACAGGGTTTTGTACTACAGACAAGTTAACATAATCTAAGTCCATAGAGAATGGGTTAATTCCAGACCCTGCAATATTTCTACCTGCACCAGTATTTAATGCTTCGATACCTCCAAAGATTGTAGCTGCATGTTTGTTGATTTTCAACTTATAGCTCGCAGTATTTGTAAATACCCAAGAGAATACATACCCTGAACCTTCACTAAAGCTATTAGATGCCTCAGGCTCTGAATCGCCTAGATATCTGTAGTTATAATCTTTGTAAGCAAAGTTATTATACTGACCACCAATACTCGAACGTAAAGTCAAGTTGTCGATAGGATCTACTTCCAAATAGATATTTCCAAAGCCATTTACATTGAAGTTACCATCGTTACTGTTGTTCAACATTAAACGTCTTACAGGGTTACGAGGGTTGTTAAATCCTTGTGCAATGGTTGAAGCATAGCTACCAAATTCATCAAACACAGGAATAACAGTTGGCATACGGTAAGCCGCCAAAACCTCAGATTCTGAATCAGCAATACCCAAACCGTTGTTTCCACCTGCTTGACCTACAACAGAGCGATAGGTAAATTGGATATTTTCGCCTATTCTTACTCTTTTCGATAAATCAAATTCTGTGTTTGCACGGAAAGAATAACGCTTAAAGCTGTTTGCTAACAAAATACCCGCTTGATCCTGAACGCCTAAACCAATATAATAACGTGAGCTTTCGCTACCTCCGCTAAATCCTAAACTGTGTCTTTGAATTGGAGCTACGCGAGTAATTTCATCATACCAGTTTGTACCAGCCAAATTTGGTTTAATCAAGAATGTATTGCCTGGGTTTGCAGCATAAGCAGCTCTAACTGTTGCAATATCAATATTACTACGAATACCACTACCAAAACCAGTAGCAAACAAATAGGTTGGCAATGTAGCTTGTGCAGAAGTACCGTACTGAGGGTGAGTGTATTGAACAGCAGTACCATTTACGGCTGCGTTGTTACGGTATGCAACGTGAGTCCAATCTGCTTGCTCTTGAGGAGACAACATTTTTGGAGCACCTGACACGTTTGGATCAGTAAAACCAATCAAACCATCATAGCTCACTTCCAGTTTTCTAGCTTTCTTAGTACCTTTCTTTGTAGTATATACGATTACCCCGTTGGCAGCACGAGCACCATAGATAGAAGCAGCAGCAGCATCCTTCAATACCGTAGTAGACTCGATATCATCTGGTGACAAGAAATCTGTAGATCCAACTGGAACCCCATCCACTACATACAAAGGTTCGTTACCACCCAATGCGCCAAAACCACGTACACGAATGATTGAACTTGTACCAGGCTGACCGTTTGTGATAACCGTTACCCCTGATACACGACCTTGTAACTGCTGTTCTACGTTACCTGATGGTACAGCCGTCAAGTCTTTTGCTTTTACTGTCGAAATCGCAGCGGTAGATTCTTTTTTGTTAGTCGTAGCATAACCTGTTACGATTACTTCTTCTAAAGCCGAAACATCCTCGTTCAATACCACATTGATTGAGGTTTGTCCTCCTACGCTAACTTCTTTTGATTTATAACCAATACCCGAAAATAAGAGTACGTCACTTGAAGATTTTGAATTGATAGAAAAACTACCATTAGCATCTGTAGTTGTACCAGTACGTGTACCCTTAATGATAATACTTACGCCTGGAATCCCTTGGTTGTCAACACCAACAACCTTTCCTGTTACTTTTTTGTCTTGAGCTACTGTTGAAAAAGCATACAATAGCATTATACTCAAGACACAAACATGCTTGAAATAATTTAGTAATTTGTTTTTCATATAATTGGTTTTTTGGATAATAATGAACTGAAAACGATTAGTTATGATGTGCCCTTACTGTCTTGTGGTTACCTCCTTTCTTTAGTTTGAAACTGTGGATTTTTTTTAGTTTTTTTTGAATTACTTCAAAAATTAGAAAAATACAATAACAGAATAGTTAAAATGTAGTGTCTTCATATAATAGTGTTAGAAAAATACAAATACTACCGTGTTCTGTACTGTTCTATGAAGTAAAATTCTATATAATATTTTTTTCATGCAAATATTTCTTCATTTTTTTATAAAAAACTTATTAGTTTTACCACATCTAATTGCTTTATCGATTGTCACACTTATTCTACTTAAGTTGATTACACCACCAAGCAAATTTTCATATCAACAATTTCCTGACTAACTTGGAGTGCAATCCATTTTAGGCAAAGGTTTGGAACTACTTATTTATAAAGATGGGCAAATATTTACAAATAGAGCCAAATGCTCAAAAACCCAAATACCAGCAACTTATTGATGATATCATCGAGAAAATTCAGAATGGTACCCTACAACGTGGCGACCAGCTGCCTACAATCAATGAAATCACTCAATCTCTTGGTGTTGCTCGTATGACTATCATTAGAGCTTATGAAGAATTGAGAGAACGTGGAATTGTAGCTGCTCAGCATGGGAAAGGGTATTTTGTGGCGTCAACAGACGTACAAACTACGATGCATGTATTTGTCCTCTTTGATGCCATGAATGCCTATAAAGAAACGCTATTTCACTCACTCAAAGAGGCGCTTGGGGATAATGTTGCTATTAACTTATTCTTTCACTACCATGATTTAAAGGTATTTGAAAACGTTTTAGTCAATAATATTGGTAACTACAACTTTTATATTGTAATGCCACACTTCAATGAGGATGTGTCGCATATAGTCGGACAAATCCCTAAAGACAAGTTGTTGGTGTTGGATATAGATATTGATAAATTCGATAATGACTATGCAGTCTTGTACCAAAATTTTGAAGAAAATATTTACACTGGGCTTCAAGAGGCATTGCCCTTATTGAAAAAGTATAAAACTATAACGCTGTTTTTAAGTAAAAATCAGTTTCAATATACGCCCAATGGTATTATCAAAGGTTTCAAACACTTTACTCAGGAGTTTGAAATCGACTCTAGGATAATCGATAATCTTGAAGTAGATTGTATCGAAGCAGGTCATGCCTATATCCTTTTTCTTGAAAGTGATATTATTAGATTTATGAATCATGTAAACAAGAAAGGGCTACAACTAGGCAAAGATGTAGGCTTACTATCTTATGATGACACCCCAATCAAGCAGATTTTAGGTGAAGATGGTATTACTACTATCTCTAATGATTTTCAAAAAATGGGAAAACTCGCAGGTAGAATGGTACGCAATCGACAAAAAGGCAAAGTTGCGAGTCCAAGTTCTCTCATTGTTCGTGGTAGTTTGTAGAATTGACAAAAAATCCCTCTCACAAGCGTAAGAGGGATTTTTTATATCCATTATTCTGTATGTACGAATTTCTATACTTAGATATATTGGTTAATGATGTTTTCCAATAACTCTTGTTTGCCACTTGTACGAGCTGGCTCGCCACTAGCTAAAGCAATCTCACGTAAATCTTCTAAAGTTAGCTTCCCTGCTTCGTAATCTGCACCTTTACCCGAGTCAAATGACGCATATCTATCAGCACGGATTTTTTTGTATGGAGATTTTGTTAGGATATTATCCGCAATTACCAATGCACGAGCAAAAGAATCCATACCACCAATATGAGCTAAGAAGATATCCTCCAAATCTGTTGAATTACGACGAATTTTGGCATCGAAGTTGATACCTCCGTAGTTGAATCCACCTGCCTCAAGAATAATCAACATTGATTCTGTCAACTCATTCAAATTGTTAGGAAATTGGTCAGTATCCCAACCATTTTGGTAATCACCACGATTGGCATCCATGCTGCCCAACATATTAGCATCAGCAGCTACTTGTAATTCATGTTGGAAAGTATGACCCGCAAGTGTGGCGTGGTTTACCTCAAGGTTCAACATAAAATCGTTTTCTAAGCCGTACTGCTTCAAAAAGCCAATTACTGTTGCAGAGTCAAAATCATATTGATGCTTGGTTGGCTCACATGGTTTTGGTTCAATAAAAAACTTACCAGTAAAGCCATTTCTACGTGCGTAATCACGAGCAGTCACCAAGAAACGCCCCATGTGATCCAACTCACGTTTCATATCTGTATTCAAGAGTGTCATATATCCTTCACGACCACCCCAAAACACATAGTTTTCGCCATTTAGAGCAATCGTAGCATCCAAGGCATTTTTTACTTGTGTAGCGGCATGTGCCAATACCGTAAAATCAGGGTTTGTAGAAGCGCCATTCATGTAGCGAGGATTTGAAAATACGTTTGCCGTACCCCATAGTAACTTTACACCCGATGCAGCTTGTTTTTCTTTAGCATAATCCACAATTGCTTGTAAATTACTTTCATATTCGCTCATTGAATTTCCTTCATCTACCAAATCTACATCATGAAAACAGTAGTAAGGAGCACCAATTTTGGTAAAAAATTCAAACGCTGCATCCATTTTGTCTTTAGCTCTTGCTACAGCCTCAGATTTTACATCCCAAGGAAAACGCTGTGTGCCAGGACCAAACGGATCAGAACCCTGACCGCAGAATGTATGCCAATAAGCAATTGCAAAACGCAAATGCTCTTTCATTGTTTTCCCAGCCACTATACGATTTTCATCATACCATTTGAATGCAAGTGGATTATCAGATTCACGTCCTTCAAATTGAATTTTACCTATGCCAGCGAAATATTCTTTATCGCCCAATGTAATGTTTGCCATTTTATAGGGATTGTTTTTTAGTTAGCTTTTTTATGAAAAAACAACACAACTGTTCTGTACTGTTCTGTTATTTTATTTTACCACGAAAATACAATTATATCTTTGAATCAAAAAATATTTAAAACAAATTAATTCGCTATTCTTATCAAATGAATAAATTGTTGGCCTTGAATAGCTTTTAGCTTTTTTTCATTTGGTATTTGCCTCAAACATTTCATAAGGTTAGATGATTTTTTAAGTAGATTTGTTATTCTAGTTATTGTACAAAGAACTGATTTATATGACTGATTTTGATTATAAAGCCGAGTTGGCCAAAGTTCCCGAAGAACCAGGTGTATATCGATATTTTGATGTTGAAGGAACTGTTATTTATGTTGGTAAAGCCAAAAACCTAAAGAACCGTGTTAGTAGTTATTTTGTCAAATCAAACCAACATGACCGCAAAACCAAAAGGCTCGTAAGCCAAATTCGCAAAATTGAATTTACCATCGTAAATACTGAATTTGATGCTTTGCTTTTAGAAAATAATCTTATAAAAAAGTATCAACCCAAATTTAATATCTTATTGAGAGACGATAAGATGTATCCGTTTATCTGTATTACCAATGAACCTTTTCCCAAAGTTATTACCACTAGGCGTGTAGACCGCAAGCTTGGTACTTTTTTTGGACCATTTGCCAATCAAAAGGCTATGTATGCCATTTTGGAGATGTTTGGACAGTTGTATAAATTTAGAACTTGCAATCTGAACCTCACTCCTTCAAATATCAATAACCGCAAATTTAAAGTTTGTCTCGAATATCATATCGGTAACTGTAAGGGGCCATGCGAGGGGCTACAAAAAGAAGAAGAGTATGGAACCGAAATCGACCAAGCAAAACACATTCTTAAAGGAAATTTAAGTTTACCAAAAGGTTATTTTGAAGAAAAAATGTTAGAGGCCGCCTCAAAACTCGCTTTTGAAGAAGCCCAAGAGTTTAAAGAAAAGTTATTGGTATTAGATAAATTTCAAAGTAAATCAACTGTTGTCAACCCTAATATCAAAGATGTCGATGTATTTTCAATAGTTTCGGATGAGCAAACAGCCTTCCTTAATTTTATGAAAATCACAAATGGCTTTATTACGCAAACACAAACTTGGGATGTTAAGAAAAAGCTTGATGAACTTGATGAAGATATTTTGACAATGATGGTTTGGGAAATGCGAGACAAATACCAAAGTGAAGCCAAAGAAGTAATTACCAATATTCCTTTAGCTATAGAGCTAAAAGGTATCGAAAATACAATACCTCAAATAGGAGATAAACGAAAAATTTTGGATATGTCTCTCAAAAATGTATTGTACTTCAGAAAAGAAAAAGCTGACAGACAAGCTGCAGAGGAAAGCGGTGGAGACCGCAAAATGCGTGTTTTATTGACACTGAAAAACGACCTACAGCTCAAAACCCTCCCACGGCATATCGAATGTTTTGATAACTCCAATATACAAGGAACCAATCCTGTATCGGCGATGGTATGTTTTAAAGATGGTATTCCTTCCAAAAAAGACTATCGTCATTTTACCCCCAAGACCGTAGTAGGTCCCAATGACTTTGCGACGATGTACGAAGTAGTAACAAGAAGATATACTAGGCTTTTGGAAGAAGAAGCCGACTTGCCAGACTTGATTATTATTGACGGAGGAAAAGGCCAACTTTCAGCTTCTTGCGATGCTCTAAAAGCCCTTAATTTATATGGAAAAATACCTATTATTGGTATTGCCAAAAGGCTTGAAGAAATCTATTTCCCTGAAGATAGTATTCCTTTATACATTGATAAAAAGTCGGAATCCCTGAAGCTTATTCAACGCCTCAGAGACGAAGCTCACAGATTTGGGATTACAAAGCATCGAGATAAAAGGAGTAAAAATTTTATCATTAGTCAGCTAGAAAGTATTGATGGAATTGGTAAAGTAACTGCCACAAAACTTCTAAAGCATTTTGGTACGGTAAGCAAAATATATGAGGCTCCTCTTGAAGAACTAGAAACGCTTTTGGGTAAATCAAAAGCTAAATCACTTAAAGAGCAACTCAACATCATTAATCCAGCGTAATAAAAAAGGAGATTCGACCTATCGAATCTCCTTTTTTATTACTCAACACTATAAATTCATCCTAGTATTCCCAAAGGTTATGTTCCATCTCCATCAATTTATATTCTAATTGTTGAGACATCACCAATCCCTTTTTGTCGCCACCATACATCTGCACTAGGTCTTTGTCTTCGGGGTTACCCACTTTGATTGGACGAGCACTGAACAAACGCAAGTCAAAAGCATCTGCCATGTTTTTGTGCTGTGCTTCGTTTTGGACATTGTACCAGATACAATTTGGATTACTACGGAACAACTTATCTAAGTCTTTGTATCTAAACGAAGCTACAATTTTATCAAAACCAGCGGCTGTTTTACTTGCCGGAACAATAATAGTTATAGCTTGGATATCGAAATACAATCTTGAGCGTTGTTTGTCAAAAACGGCATCTTCTTTGATTTCAAGTACTGTCAATTCTCTTGGAAAACGATAGTTGACACTAGATGTTACTGGAGCAGGTTTTGTACCTGCGACTTTGTTATCACCAGCTTTTGGCTTTGGATCACCCCAACCATCATCAGCACCACCACCTGAAGTAGCAGCAGATTCGTTACCGAAACCAGCAGCCTTTTCTTCATCAGAAAGCGCGCTATCGTTGAATTCTTCATCGATTTCGAGGTTCTTCATAAACTCTTCCTTAGAAAGTTTTCTTTTTAAAGAATCGTCTTTATATGGTTGTAAAACTCCACTCTGAACCCATTCAATCAAGTATTTAGTGATTTCGTTGTTTTTAGAGAAAAACGGTTGATTTTGCTTTTCGTTCAAATCCATTCTTCTCCATAAACGTCGCTTCCACATGATATTTGAATCATCGATTGGGCGAACAGAATCTGGATTTTTTCCACTGTTATCTCTTTCTTGTGCTGTTGCCAGCGAGCAAGTCGCCAAAATCGTGAGGGCTGCACTTGCGTATTTTACTAAATTCTTCATTTGAGTTAAGTCGCTATTAGTTTTACAATTACCAACCAAATTTCAGGAAAGAGGGTTGGCTTTTACCAATAAACCTCGAATTCTAAACGATAGATTATCAATATTTATTGAAATCAAACTAATATTTTATTCAGCAATTAGTTCAATGGAAGTACTTTCGTCATGTTGTATGGGATATTTTCAACAGTACCCTTAAAGTTTCTACGTTGTACTCCTTTTACTTCAATAAAATATCTATCACCAGCTTGTGCTTGTGATGCTAAGTTTGAAACGTTCACTGAGCCATTTCCTGTAACATCGCCCACTTTTTTAGTACCGCGAGCCAAAGCCACATAAATTTCACCTACACGGAATTGTGCATCTTCAGGGTTGGTAGACTTGAACGATTCGTCAGCAATAGCACGAGCCTCGATTGTACGAAGACCCGATGCACTAGCGCCACGTCTTTCATCAATTTCACCACCATTACCATAAATTTTCACTTCTGGTCTTGGTACACGTCTTACACGGAAAGTTTCTTTACCCAACAATGTTCCACCGTTTGTCACATTCAAAGTAACAGTAGCTGAACTTGGAACAATTGTTACTTTACCACGCTCCCCAGCAATGGTTTCACCACCATCAGCTGAGAAAGAAGGATTCCATAAAGCACCAAGGCCTGGACTTACAACACTCAAGCGGTTGGCACAGCCCAAATACAAGGCAGGCAATGTAGCTGTTTCGATGTTATAAGTTGGTTTCAATACAAAGTATTCTTTTGTGATTGACTCAGTTTTTGGGCCTGTCGGGCTCATGTAAGATACAGAGGCAGTATATGATTTACGAGCTAAGCCATTTTTGTCATATTCACCACCAGCAGTTTTGAATTTGATTTGACCACGACCATCTTTCACAGGAAGTGCCGAACCATTCAAGCTCATGCGTGGTGTAAAACCACTTGAAGTAGCTGCGATAAATACCTCAGCTTCATAATCCATACCAGCAACAACCGTATTAGCATTAGCAGACACTTGAGCAAATACTTTGTCAAACTTCACTTCTTTTGCACCTACTTTAGCAGCTAATTGACCTAAAACTTCACTTTCATAACGTCTCACTTCAGCTTGCTTTTGGCTCAATGTAGCTAATGCAGCAGGTACTGGAGTTTGAGCAAAATTCAATTCTGCGAAATCTTTGTTTCTTTGATTAGCATCTCTTGAGGCAATAGGATCATCTTTTGCTCCTAAGGCCAATGCAGGGAAAACTGTACCTTTATCAGCAATAGCAGAAAGTTTAGTAACATAGTCGTCCATAGAAGTTGCTAATTGGTAAGCAACACCTTTTTTGCCAGCGCCCACCATTAACTGATATACCTTCTCTTCTTCTTTTGGATTTTTGATTTGACCAGTTTCAGGATCAATTCCACCACCAGCTTCAATTACTTTAGCTTTGGCCTCTTCAATTTGAGAAATTACAGCCTCAGCTATTTTGTGTACCTCTGCGGCTTTGCGTGAAATATCGGCATAAGCAGCTGGATTGGGTAATTCTTTAATTTTTGAATCAATACCTTGGATTGTTCCTTTATTTTTATCAGCTGCCGACTGGTTAGCCGTTTCCAAGCTGTTATTTAATAGCACAAATTTCTGTAAGAGGGCGTCGCTCACTTGCAAGGCAAGCAAGGCTGTTAGCACCAAATACATCATCCCAATCATCTTCTGTCTGGGCGTTTCTTTTAAACCTGCCATCGTATGTTATACTTGAGGATTTTAACGTTTAAGATTGACTACTTCAGAAACTTACGTTTCTATCTCTTTGACATATCAAACAGCTACAATTAATTACCTTTCATAGCCGACAACATACTTCCGTAAACATTGTTTAACGAAGATAAATTGTTTGTCAATTTAGCTAGCTCTTGCTTAAACTGTTGAGTATCCTTGCTAGCATCCGACATATTTTCCATTGCAGTCGTAAGATTGCCATAGAATGCATTCATTGCTTTCAAATGCTTGTTTGTATCCTGCAATTCCAATTCATAAACTGCATTAAGAGCAGACATACTTTGCGTAATTTTTTGGAATTGTGCACGGTAATCTTTAGCATCTTGCGTAGCTGTTGATAATTCAGATACTGCATTCAAAGTAACGCCGTAAGCTTTATTCATTTCGCCTACTGCTACAGAAGCAGCCTTTACGTTCTTAGCATATTCTGTAGTAGCAATCGTAGCATCCGAAATTTCACCAATTTTTGAAACCGACTCCGTCAATGATTTTAAGCTTTTTCCTAAATTATCAAATACTTCAGGAGAAACTTTTGCATTAGCCAATGCTTCGTCCATTTTGGCTGTTAAGCCTGAACCACCTGTAAAAGAACCACGAGAAGTAGACTTTGGTAATTCACCTTGAAAATCTTTAGATAATTCTGGATATACCCTTTCCCATTCATAGTCTTTTTCGGGCTTAGCCGTAGCATACAAAATAGCAAATAAGATAAAGATAGCAGCCTCTGTTAGCATACCTACCATTAGCATTTGATTGGCTCCTTCTAAGTGTAAGATTTTGAACAATGCTCCAACGATAACTACTGCGGCACCAGCACTGGCGATAACGTTAATAATTTTTTCTAAGCCCTTCATTTGATCTGAAAATGATTAAAAGTGGAATTTAAAATGTACAGTTTCGAGTTTTGTTTTAAAATTAAAAAGATTTGACTCTTTTTGGATTACTAAAATCATTTTATGATTCGACAGTAATTATTTTTCAATAGTAGTAAATTTATTTCAAAGTAAAAGGTAATCCGTTGCTGGTACGTACTATGCCCAAACAACTGATTACCTTTGTTGAAAATTTTATCTAAATTCTTTTCCTGATGAACGTCCTAAGTGTGTCATTGCACAACGGAAGCCAATGTAAGAACGTTTCTTATCCTCATACTCATAAGAGCGAGTACCTGTTTCAAGATAATACGCAACGTCTTTCCAAGAACCACCTCTAATTACTTTTCGAGGCTCGTCTTTATCATCGTTCAAGGTGTTCAAGTCCCATGTAATAGCAACCGAGTTATCAGAATATGCATCAATACACCACTCTGCCACGTTGCCCGCCATATTGTACAAGCCATAATCATTAGGATTATAGGCATTTACTGGTGCCGTATATGCATAACCATCAGAATCGTAATTACCTCTGTGTGGTTTAAAGTTTGCCAACAAACAACCTTTACCATTAGCAACATAAGGGTTACCCCAAGGATATTTAGCAGAAGCTTTACCGCCACGAGCAGCCCATTCCCATTCTGCCTCCGAAGGTAGTCTAAAACGAGGAGAGATATACATTCCCTCAGCGGTACGGTAATCATTTAGCGCTTTTGTACGCCATTCACAGAAATATTTAGCGGCTCTCCAGCTCACGCCTACTACAGGGTAAAGGTCAAATGCTGGACTAGAGAAGTAATATTCTGTCATGGGATCGCCATTGTGATAGGTAAAATCTTTACTCCATACAGTTGTATCTGGGTAATATTCTGTCATGATTTTCTCTTCTCCTAAAACAGAGATAGAATCTGTTAGCATGGCAGTCGTAAACTGACGGTATTCGTTGTTGCTGATTTCTGTGTCATCTAAGAAAAACTGTGCAACTGATACACGTTTGTTAAAGTTTACAGAAGACGAAACGATATCTTCGTCTGCCTGACCCATCATGTAAGAACCAGAAGGGATTAACACCATTCCTTGCGGGGTAGTTTGTTTCCAACCTTTACGAGAGGTCGCAACAATCTCACCATTGACCATACCAATGTCTTCTTTCTTACTGTTACGGCTTTTCTTTCCTCCTTTTCCTTTAGAGGCAACTTCTCTCCCTTTTCCACTTTTACTTTTGCTACTTGAAGTTTTCCCACCTTTTTTACCAGATGAAGAACTACAACTATCTAACAATAGTACCGGAACAGCCAGAAGGATTAATAATAGAGTTTTCCTAAAAATTACACTGTAATTCATATTGATTTTACTTTTGCGATTGATACCTGCTTTGAAACGGGTAAATAATTCTCAAAATTGTAAGTGATATTGATTTTATTGACGGTATACTAGAAAATGTTTCTCGTCTGAAAATTTTGACTAGTAGTTTTTAATTAGATATCAAAATGGTATTTGTTAATTTTTCTTAAAACGAGCGAAAAAATAATTTATTATGCTATCCCTGATGAGCAAAGTTAATAATTTTTTGCCTAGTACTCTAATACATTATCGATTTGATTCACAAGCTTATGCTTATAAACAGTCCTTTTGTATGCTTCTTCTAATATTTTAGAGAAACTACAGCTTATTTTCTAAATCTTGGAGTCCTTACAGGAGCTTTTTTGCCTGCAAACAATTTGGGCGCTGGTAACGAATAACTGAGCAATATTTCATGCGAGGTTGGGGCTTTGGCGGATGCTCCTCGGGATGAGGTCAAATCTAACGAATATCCTATTCGTAAGGCGTTATTCTGTAATAGCGAAATTCCAGCAATAATAATGCCAGCATCATTCAATCGATAAGTACCCCCAAACCAGTATTTTTCTTGGTAATTGAGTACAGCTCCTCCCTCTAAGACTTGTGTTTTAAAATCTGTTCTAAATAAGGCCGTTGGTACAATTTCTAAATCGTCGCTTAAATAATAATTTATACTACCATGTAGATTGACGGTCTGAACAGCTCTGTTCGACAAGCTTGCGATTCCAAAGTTGTATTCGGGCTGGGTTATGTGATTAAAGCTAGCGCCTACCTGAAAATTACTATTTTTAAATATCGCGCCCACACTAAAATCAGGTCTACTTTGGCTTACTCTACCAGAAAGCCCATCTAAAACAGGGTCATTTTCGTCGCGTGGTCGGAAACTACTATCATAATTTTTGATATGAAATCCACCGCTAGCCCCTATTGATAATAAGCTAGCATCTGACAACTTTAGCTGATACGAGTAGGCAAGCTTCATATCTTGATATCCCGCACCTGATGGTGTCTTATCGTTGACAAAGGATAAACCTAGTCCGCTTCTTAGACCATTTAGTGGCATCGATACATTAAAAATTTGTGTACCTAACGAGCCAGCTCCATCTAAGGATGTCTGATAGCCTGTCCACTGATTACGATAATGAAGTTGGAATTTGAGAACCCCATCAAGCCCTGCAGCAGCGGGATTGATATACATAGGGTTAAACATATACTGACTCAATTGAGCATCCTGTTGAGCTTTCACAGGAAAAATCCCAATCAATCCAAAGGCCAAAAGAAGGAATAATAGTTGTTTTTGCATAATATTCTTGAACTAGGTATGCTCGTACATCAAGGTACTCAAATGATTAAGAGGCAATCGTTCACTTAGCTTTTTGCAAGAGTTTAGGATACCCCAACAATCCGCTTTCCCAAAACTAATAACAATTTCCAAATAATCACTACAATTTCTGTATTGAGAGACAGGATTATTCGAAAAATCGTTTCAAAGTTTTCAAGAAAATTTTAGTCATGCCGAATCACTTGATATAAACGGACAAGACTTATAATTTGTTGTAAATAAAAAGAAAGAGGTCAGACTTGTGCATACAAATCTGACCTCTTTCTTTAGCAATACGCTTGGCTAAAATTAGCTTAATCTTAGCTCTCCAAGCCATAAGTTCGATAAAATGTACCTAACAAGGCTTAAAGCATACTACATGCATTTTGTTGCATATATATTTTGTAAATATTTTACAACCCGTTTACTTTTTTGATATACAATTCTAATGCTCCCGACATTGAAGGCGCGTTGGGTAGCGGTGCTTGAATATCCAAAATCAAACCTGCATCAGTAACGGCCTTGGCAGTTGTAGGGCCAAATGCGGCGATACGAGTTTTGTTTTGTTGAAAATCTGGAAAATTATCAAACAATGATTTGATACCTGATGGACTAAAAAATGCCAAAATATCGTAATATACATCTTCTAGGTCAGACAAATCCGAAGATACCGTTTCATACATAACAGCTTCAGTCAAATGCAAATCGTTTGTACCCATAAACTCAGGGATATCGTTACGACGTTTGTCTGAGCAAGGGAACAAAAACTTCTCACTTTTATGCTTTTTAATCAACTCCAACAAATCTGCTGCAGTTTTTTGGCCTGAGAAAATTTTACGCTTACGAATAACAATATATTTCTGAAGGTAAATAGCCGTTTGTTCGGTGATGCAGAAATACTTCATGTCTGCAGGAACCTCAATACGTGCTTCTTTACAGATACGGAAAAAATGGTCAACAGCATTACGGCTAGTAAAAATTATTGCCGTATGGTCTAGAATGTTGATTTTTTGCTTACGGAAATCTTTGAATGAAACGCCTTGTATCTCAATAAATGGACGAAAATCTACCTTAATATTGTATCTTTTTGCCAACTCAAAATAAGGTGACTTTTCATCTGTTGGCCGTGCTTGTGACACTAAAATGCTGGATACTTTGGTTAATCTGTCTGGATGTGCGTTTACTGTTGTTTCGCTCATGCTCAATGCAGTTAAACTTTAATGTGGTGATAAATGTTGAAGCCTTTTATAGGGCAAATCGTATCCCAACTATCAAGGGAATTAATTCAACGATGCAAAGATACGAAAATAAATACAGATTTTTTAAAGGTGTTAGCTTATTTATCGTAAAGTAAATCAATATTAATCTTACGATAAAAAAGATAGAAATAGGTACAAATAGGATTTCTTGGGCATTTTTGAGCACATCAGGATACGAAACTGAGCAGTAACTTAGAACCATAGCCAATAACAAAAAAAATAGACTCGATGCTTGAATTACCTTAAAAAAATGAATATTGGTGATATTTTCTAACCGATAAAGGTTGGTCAAAATAGCCAACACTACATATTTGCCTATTAGTATAAAAAATATTACTATTCCTAGTTCAAGAAAATTGACAAACAAGCTCATCAAACTTTCATTATCGAGCAAAATAGTACTTACCGAAAACAAATCGGTTTCTTCGTTTTGCACCAACATGATGATAAATGATAGTGTAAAACTAAGATTGAGTACAAAAAGTAAATTAGCTAAGTCAAAAGGTTTATTAATGACTAATGAGTCGTCTCGGAGATTAATCGTGAGTAAGTCTCGAATACTAAAATATCTGTCGAATGCTTTGGGCTGAATATTATATAAAAATGCGTAGCTAATTGCTAAGAATAATATGCTCAAAATCAGATAATCTTGAAAAGGTGTGAGTTCTCTGGGGATGACCGTAAGTAATGAATCGGAGATTTGAATACTTTTCTCCACCTTAGACACTTTATTACCTACTAAAACCGAGATAGACTCTACATTAGTGTTTTTTCCGTAAAAGGTTAAAAACACTTTATATTTCCCATATTTTTCTTTCAAACTATCGATATCCATGACCACCCACTGTTCTACGGGTAGTTTGCGCTGCAAAGAAGCATTTATGAATAAATAATTTTCTTTACTTGAAAAATATAGCAGTTTATATCCTCGGTAATTTTCTGAGTCAAAAAATAAGCTAAAAGAGTTATAATCCTTATGCTCATTACGAATATAAGGAACATACGCTTTGTACTGTTCGTCAAATACCTGCCAGTCGTCATGATAATCATATACTAAGTAGTAGGCATTATCAGGGCCAACATTCCCTGCTTTTGCAGCAGGCGCCAAGGCAAGCATCATCATCCCAACAAGAAATACTTGAAATGGCATGAAGCACAAAAACCTGACAAATCTGGATTTGTCAGGTTTTGTTGTATTTTGATAATATGAATGGTCGACTAGTTGCAATAGTTTGTAATATTTTTACAAAATTACATCACCTATCAGCAAAAGCCAACTACCAACTCACAATTATTTCAAACCTAAAGCTTTCAACATTGTTTCGCCAATGTCAGCTGGAGAATGTACCACATGGATACCACACTCTTCCATGATAGCCATTTTGGCAGCAGCGGTATCGTCAGCACCACCAATGATAGCACCAGCGTGACCCATACGACGTCCTTTCGGAGCAGTCTGACCTGCGATAAAACCAACTACCGGCTTCTTGTTACCAGTTTCTTTGATCCAGCGAGCAGCCTCAGCTTCCATTCCACCACCGATTTCACCAATCATTACGATACCCTCAGTTTCAGGGTCGTTCATCAACAACTCAACAGCTTCTTTAGTAGTTGTACCAATAATTGGGTCACCACCGATACCGATAGCCGTAGTTTGACCTAAGCCAGCCTTAGTTAATTGGTCTACTGCTTCGTAAGTTAAGGTTCCTGATTTTGAAACAATACCGATTTTACCTTTAGAGAAGATAAACGCAGGCATAATACCTACTTTACATTCACCTGCAGTCATTACGCCAGGGCAGTTAGGGCCAATCAAACGAGTGTCTTTGCCTTTGATGTATTCTTTAGCGTAGATCATGTCCTTAGTAGGAATACCTTCAGTGATACAAATAATCACTTTGATACCAGCATCAGCTGATTCCATGATAGCATCTGCAGCAAAAGCTGGCGGAACAAAAATAATCGAAGTGTCAGCACCTACTTGTTGAACAGCCTCCAATACAGTATTGAAAACCGGACGGTCAAGGTGAGTAGTACCACCTTTTCCTGGAGTAACACCACCTACGACGTTCGAGCCGTATTCTATCATCTGCTGAGCATGGAAAGTACCTTCCGAGCCCGTAAAGCCTTGTACAATTATTCTAGAGTTTTTGTTAACAAGTACACTCATTTTTTCGTGTCGTTATCTGTTATTGAAAATTCCTATTATTAAGAAAAGTTTCGTAAAGGTAAAAGGTGAATGCCAAAGAGCAAAAAGTAATTATTATTTAGCTCGTTTTTATTCGGTGGCAATATTACAACAATTTGATATACAAGACTTTAATATTTAATTAAATTCTGCTAATTTTTTATAGATTCATCCATTAACAAAAAGAATTCTTATCTTAATCTTTCAATATTAGGCTAAACTATTTTTAATATGGAAAATTTTCAGTTCAACAAACAAAACCATATTGCTCACGTTGTCATCAATCGCCCCCAAAAAGCAAATGCTTTGGATGCCCAATCTTGGGAGGAGCTACTATCTATCTTTGAACAAATCAACGATGACGATTCTATCAGAGTAGTAATTCTGACTGGCGGAGCAAGCAAACATTTCTGTGCAGGGATAGACCTCTCGCTTTTAACGTCGATTACTCAAAGCTTAGCTACTTGCGAAGGAAGAAAAAGAGAAAAACTTCGAAAGCAAATCCTTTCGTTACAAGCTCCTATCAATGCCATCGAGGCCTGTAGCAAACCTGTTATTGTTGCTATCCACGGAGGTTGCATAGGGGCTGGGGTCGACCTTATTTGTGCGGCCGATATGCGTTACTGTTCTCGCGATGCTTATTTTACTATTAAAGAAATTGACATGGGTATGGTTGCAGACCTAGGTACTTTGCAACGTTTGCCCAAGCTTATTCATTCGGGCATTGTACGAGAACTAGCTTTTACGGGCAGAGCGGTCTTGGCCGAAGAGGCTCAACAGATTGGGCTTGTCAATAAAACCTTTGACACAAAAGAAGAGTTAGAGCAATATGTTTGGGAGATAGCGACTCAAATTGCAGCTAAATCTCCGATTGCGATTAGAGGTACCAAGCATATTATCAACTATAGCCTCGACCACAACCTTCAGGATAGCCTCGAGTATATTGCCACTTGGAATGCAGGAATGATTCTTTCGAGTGACCTGGAAGAAGCTTTTTTGGCACAAATGCAAAAGCGACCTGCAAAATTTGAAGATTAAATTTACTGATTGATAATATTATAGATTGTATTTTTGTAAAAATGTCGTCGTAGCTTACGGTTATTAGCCAAAAGCTAAAAGGTTTGCTCAAGATTTGAGAGCAATTTCTATTAAAATTAATCAAGATACATCATCTTTGGAGGGCTATTGCTGCCTATCTGGATTCTTCATAATACGATGCTTACTAATTTAAAGATTAAAAATTATGCGCTAATCGAGCGCCTGGAGCTAACTCCTAATCCTGCCCTGAATATCATTACAGGTGAAACGGGTGCAGGTAAATCTATTATGTTGGGAGCGATTGGCTTGTTGTTAGGAAATCGTGCCGACACCAAAACCTTGTATAATCCAGAGGAGAAATGTGTCATTGAGGGAGAGTTCAACCTTTCTGGTTTTATCATCAAAAATCTTTTTGAAGAGGAAGAACTAGACTATGAGGAGCATTGCATCATTCGTCGCGAAATTTCGCCTCAAGGCAAAACTCGCGCCTTCATCAACGACACCCCCGTAAACCTTGAATCGCTAAGACGCATTGCTTCTCAGTTGATGGATGTTCATTCGCAACACGACAATTTGCTACTCGGTGCTACAGAATACCAACTCCAGATTGTTGATACTTTTGCACAAAATGATACCCTTTTAGAAAAATATAAAATTGATTTTAGCAATTACCAAAAAGCCCTTAAAGCCTACGAAGAGCTAGTGGGTGATGCCAAAAATAGTAAAAAAGAATTTGACTATAACTCCTTCCTCTTAGAAGAGCTACAAAAGGCAAAACTCAAAGGAAACGAAATAGAAAGCCTTGAAAATGAACTAAATAAACTCGAAAATGCAGAAGATGTAAAATCCAAACTGCAACAGTCGGCAGAAATATTGAATGGCTCCGAACAATCGATTATATCTTTGTTTGGCACTACTTTAGCCAACCTTAATGCTATTAGTCAATATGGTGAGCATTTCAGACAATTGCGTGAGAGACTCAATTCGTGTTTGATCGAAATCAAAGATATTTCGAATGAAATAGAAGGTGAATCGGAGCAAGTAGAAATAGATAATGAGAAAATAGAAGCGCTACAGGTACGAGTAGATACGATTTATCATTTATTACAAAAACATCAGGTCAAAAAAGATACTGACTTATTAAAGATTCAAGCAGACCTAGAAGTAAAAGTAGCCAAAGTACTGAATCTTGATGAAAATCTAGCCGAGGCAAAAGCCAAGGTTGAAAAGGCAGAAAAAGCCTTACAAAAAAGCGCCGAAGCTCTCTCAAAGTCTCGACTGAATGTACTGAGCACCATTGAGTCACAGATTACTGGCTTGTTGATTGACCTAGGAATGCCCAATGCCGCATTAAAAGTTGAAAATGAATTTATCAAACCTTCTCCAACAGGAATCAACGTGGTAAATCTGTTATTTTCGGCTAATAAGGGTATCAAACCACAACCTCTCAAAAATGTAGCTTCTGGTGGTGAATTTAGCCGTTTGATGCTGGCAATCAAATATATATTAGCCAACAAGCGTGCTTTACCAACTATCGTTTTTGACGAAATAGACACAGGTATTTCGGGTGAGGTATCTATTAAAGTAGGAAATATGATGCGTGAAATGAGCAAAAGCCATCAAATTATCGCCATTACTCACCTGCATCAGATTGCCGCTCAAGGGTCTGTTCATTATTTTGTATACAAAGACCACTCATCTGCAAGAACCGTTTCGCGAATTAAGGAGTTATCTAAAGAAGAACGGATTATGGAAATTGCCCAAATGATTGGTGGACAAAACCCCTCTGCGGCTATTTTAGACAATGCCCGTGAAATCCTTGAAAAACATCTTCAAGAATAATAACTGACTATTGTCATTTTATAAAGAGCAAACATCCTCTTTTTTTGCTGTTTGATTCTAGCCAATTACCTAACACCCTTTGCTAGTTCGTAGAACGATATATTTTAAATGCTTATGAAAAAGATTATCATTCCTGTTTTGTTCCTTTTGGGAGCAAGTTCTTGTCAGAAAGCGCAACAAGAAGATCAACAAAAAAAGCTCATTGATGAAGTGATTGCCGTGCATGATGAAGTAATGCCTAAAATGGATGAAATCATGACACTGAAAAGTCAACTCGACAGTGTAGCCAAAATTTCAAAAGATTCGGTAAAAGCACGTGATTTGTTTATTCAGCTCGATTCGGCAGATATCAAAATGTCCAACTGGATGGCCGAATACAATCCAGAATCGGTAAAGGGTAAAGGTAATGAGGCAGTGATGAAATATCTCGAGAATGAGAAAAAAAGAATCAACGAGGTAAAAGAAATTACGAATACAAGTATCACAAACGCCAAACAATTTTTAGGTAAATAATGCAACTATCTTCATTAACAAACAAAGCTTTAATGGTAGGAATAGCATTATTGACTTGGTCATGTTCTGATGGCTCAAAAAAACTCCCCTACCTTGGTCAAAAAAGTGTAGAAACCAGAGTAGAAAATGGTAAAACTATCACCGATTCGGTTTATCATACGATTCCTGATTTTAGTTTTATCAATCAAGACTCTGTGGCTTTTACTCAGAAAGATGTTGAAGGCAAAATTTATGTGGCCGACTTTTTCTTTACGACTTGTCCAACGATTTGTCCTAAAATGAAAACTCAAATGTTAAGAGTTTTTGAAAAATATAAAGACAATCCACATTTCATGATTTTATCACATACCATCGACCCTCGACATGATACACCAAGTGTTTTGAAGGAGTTTGGACAAAACTTGGGGCTTGATGCCAAAAAGTGGCAAATGGTAACAGGAGATAAAATGAAAATTTATGAACTAGGGCAAAAAAGCTATATGGTTACCGCTACCGACGACCCCACACAACCAGGAGGTATCGTGCACAGTGGAGCCTTTATTTTAGTGGATAAAGACCGTCATATCAGGGGTATCTACGACGGGACTGTTCCCGAAAAAGTTGATAATTTAATAAAGGATATCGAAGTGCTTCTGGCCGAACAATATCCGCAAAAATAGTTTTGAAATAG
>NZ_JBMLSD010000205.1:0-11101 GCF_049240685.1 Flectobacillus sp. | reverse complement strand
GCATTTTTCCCAAAGCCCACCGCCGAAAGCCGATACCTGAAAGCTTAAAGCACAAGCTTAAACTTTATGCAAAAGGTCTTTACCACTTCCTAAAAAATTCCTTTTATTATTCCGTTTACGGCTTGATACCTAAAGCCTATCACCTGAAAAATTAAGTATATTTTTTCTTGAAAATATTCAAATTTAAACTAAACGTATTTATCTTTACAATATAGAACAGTGTAGAACTCTGTAAATCTATTCATATATTTGATTATTTGAAAAACATAAATAAAAATCCAACAATCCTCAATTGTTAAAATGCCCAAAAGCTTGCGCTTTTTGTGCCTTAAACTAACAAGCAAAACTACTATCCACCCTAATGTTGAAGCGACTCTTTTTTCTCCTATTTCCAGTTTCGGTGTATGCACAAACCGAAATACCGCTCAATGATTTGAGCCAATTCCAAAAACCTAGCGCCAACTGGTCTATCGAAGGACAAATCGTAGGAACACCGCAAGGCGAAGCACTTGTCACAAGTCCAGGAAAAGGTATTTTGGTAAATACCCTAAAGGCAGCCAAATACCAACGTACCGATGATTTGGTATTTGCCTTGGAACATGGTGACATTCGTTTGTCAATGGATTATATGATTCCGAAAGGTTCAAATTCGGGGATTTATTTACAAAGCCGTTACGAAGTCCAAATTTTAGACAGCTGGCTAAAGCTTCGTCCAAGCGATGGCGATGCAGGTGCCATTTACCACCGTTGGGACGAATCGCGTGGCGCAGGAAAAGAAGGTTATGAAGGACATCCTCCACGCCAAAATGCTATCAAAGCTCCAGGGTTATGGAACCACATCGAGATTGATTTCCAAGCGCCAAAGTTTGATGCTAATGGCAAAAAAATTGCCAACGCTAAGTTTGTCAAAATCACACTAAATGGTGTTCTTCTTCACGAAAATGTAGAGCTTTTAGGGGTAACTCGTGGTGCTGTTTCGACGCAAGAAACAAGCAAAGCGCCATTGATGATTCAAGGAGACCATGGACAAGTTGCTTTCAAAAACATTCGTTATGAGGTTTTTGATAAACCATTAGTACAAATAGGTACTGCCGAATATGCCTATTACAAAGGCAAATTGGCGGATTTGAAGGTAAAAGACCAAAAACCTGAAGTAACAGGAACCACCAAAGAACCATCTATGAAACTGGCAGAAGCAAAATCTGACTTTTTGTTGAGATTTGATGGAACTATCACCATTCCTGAAAAAGATACCTATACATTCACAACCAACTGGACAGGAACAGGCGCATTGTTGGTAGACAACGATACGATAACTACAGGTAGTCACTGGTACAACGAAGATGTACAAGGCAAGAGAACCTTAACGGCTGGGGTTCATAAATATACCTTGTTTTATGCTAAAGACTTCGGTTGGGGTCCCAAAAGCCTCGGATGCTTTGTTGAGCGTGTAGGTACACATCGTCAGTCTATCACCGAGCGTACCTCCTTGCCAGAACCAGAAGCTACGCCATTGGTAGAAATCACGATTGACCAAGAACCAAAACTACAGCGTTCATTTGTAGTTTATAACAATCGTAAAAAAACGCATGCAATTAGTGTAGGCTTGCCAGGAGGATTAAACTTCTCTTATGACCTCAATCAAGGAGGTTTCTTGGAATGTTGGAGAGGAAAATTCTTGGATGCAACACAAATGTGGCACGACCGCGGCGAACCTCAAACTGCCGCGCCAATGGGAGTAGCAGTACAATCAAATGGTAAATTCCCGCTAGCATTTATTGCGAGTGCCAATGCCTCTTTTCCAGATTCTTTGAATAAAAATGAATTGAAATACAAAGGTTACCAACTCGTAAAACAAGAAAATGGCGTGGCATATCCTGTATTTATGTACGAATACAATGGTTTGTCTATTAAAGACCAAACGATTTCTTCAACGAAAAACGAAGGCTTGGTTCGCCGTTTACAAATCGGAGGCAATGCCATCAGCTCACAGCCATTGTATGCGCTTGTGGCAGAAGGCGAGGCTATTAAGAATGTTGGTAAAAATTTGTATGCCATCAATAACCAAACGTATTATGTAGAGCTTCTGGGCGAAACTGCCAATCAGCAAGCTGTTGTTCGTCAGTCAAATGGCAAAACCCAATTATTGATTCCTGTGAGTGGATTAAAAGAGGTAAGTTATCAAGTTACTTTCTAAGCAATCATCGTATTCACAGATTTTTCAACATTTCTATTTAAGCATTCAAGATTTATGAAAAGATATTATCATTTACTCCTCAGCCTCGGACTCTTGGGACTTGGAGCATCTTCGGGAGTAGCACAAAACAAACCAAAGCCTTTATCAGAAGAAGATTTTTATGAAATAAAAACTGTTTCCATTCCTGATGGTATTCGCCTAGAAGCGGGTGGCTTGGCACCAATGCCCGACGGTCGCTTGGGTGTTTGTACGCGTCGTGGTGAAGTCTGGATTATCGAAAATCCTTACCAAACCAACGGTACAAAGCCAAGTTACAAACTGTTTGCAAGCGGTTTGCACGAGTCTTTGGGCTTGGCCTATCGTGACGGTTCTTTTTACTGTACACAACGTGGTGAATTGACCAAATTGACCGATACCGACGGTGACGACAAAGCTGACTTATACGAAAATGTAGCCAATTGGGACTTATCTGGCAACTATCACGAATATTCTTATGGTCCTGTTTTTGATAAAAACGGCGATATGTATCTTACTTTCAACGTAGCATGGGTAGGTTATGGAGAAGGTAAACTAGCCAAATGGCGTGGCTGGTTGGTAAAAGTAACCAAAGAGGGTAAATTAGAGCCAGTTGCTACAGGATTACGCTCTCCAGCAGGTTTTACGGTAAACTCTAATGGAGATGTTTTATTCGGAGAAAACCAAGGAGACTGGGTTGGTTCAGGACGTATCACCCATCTCGAAAAAGGCGATTTTGCAGGAAATGCAGGAGGTTTATATTGGACAAAAGAACCTGATTCTCCTTTAAAATTAACCAAAGAAGACCTTCCAGATACTGGCGAGCCAATGTACGAAGCTGCCAAGAAAGTAAAGGCTTTGAAATTACCAGCAGTTTGGTTCCCTCATGCAATCATGGGTATTTCTACTGCCGATATGATTGAGGATGAAACTAATGGTAAGTTTGGCCCCTTCCAAGGACAATACATAGTGTTTGACCAAGGACAGTCAAAAGCCATGCGTATGAGTTTGGAGAAAGTCAATGGCAAATACCAAGGTGCTTGTTACCCATTCCGTGAGGGTTTTCAATCAGGTACGGTACGTGCACGTTGGGGTAACGATGGCTCTATTTTCGTCGGGATGACTTCACGCGGGTGGGGTTCTACTGGTAAAGATTTATATGGCCTACAGCGCTTGGTTTGGAATGGTCGTTTGCCTTTCGAAATGAAAACCATTAGCGCAAGACCAGATGGTTTTGAGATTGAATTTACACAACCTATAGATGCTAAAACTGCCTCTAATGCGGCTAGCTATGAGCTAAAAAGCTTTACATACAAGTATCATCACAACTACGGTAGTCCGATTATCAACCAAGAAAAGACGCCATTGAAAGGAATTATTGTTTCGGCCGACCGTAAGAAAGTTCGTTTGGTGATAGACAATTTGCGTAAAGGATATATTCACGAAGTGCGCCCGTCGGGTATCTTAAATGATGAAGGACAACCTCTTTTGCATGAAGTAGGGTATTACACGCTCAACAATATTCCTGATGGCGAAGTGGCTCAGTTAACAGAATCTCAGAAAGTAAAAGCTAGCACCGCTCCAGCACCAAGCACAAGCACGCCAGCGAAAAAGACAACTCCTGTCAACGGTACTAAAAAAGTAGCAGATGCAGGTTTGATTGATAGCAAACAAGTGGCGGCTTTATTGAAAAAACATGCTTGTACAAGCTGTCATGCAGAAGCTACACGTGTGGTAGGGCCTCCATTTACAGAAATTGCGAAAAGAAATTATACTAATGAGCAAATTTTGGAATTAGTGTATCATCCAAAACCAGAAAACTGGCCAGATTACGCTACGGAAATGGCTTCGATGACACACGTGCCAAAGGCTGATGTACTAAAAATTGCGGCGTGGATTAACTCACTTGGCAAGAAGAAAGCTCAAGCAGATTTGAATAAATTGGAGAATCACGACTAAATAATGTAAAATGGTGAATTACGAATTGTGAATAATTTCTTTCATTCACAATTTATAATTCACCATTCTAAAATTAAACTTCACTACTCTCCTGCTACACCTTTACTGGTATCTCGGAGGGCGATGGTAGATTTTTTTACTTTCTTGGTATAAGGCATTTTGTAATTGATAGGCTCCGTCGACGAAGTTTTCTCTACTACTAAACCACTCTCTACCGTTTTGCTTCCTAAACTCTGCTTGTAATTCCTATTCGAAACTACCTGCTCGGTTTGTGTCATGTACTTTGCTTTTTTGGCGGCCGCAGCGGCCTTGTTTGGGTGCTTGTAGTTGCCAGTGTTGTAACCAGGGTCACCCGCTGGGATTTCTTGGGCGAGAGCTCCAAAGCTTGCCATCATTAACAAACTCGCCCCAAAAACTGATACTTTCATGATTCTATAAATTTTAATTGTATGTGATTTGTTTCAGAAAATTCACATCAAAAAAAACTTAAGCAGCCATTCCATAATCATCTACATCAAAACGTTTTTTGTATAACGCTCTAAAAGTAGGAACCATACCCAACATCTCGTCTAGTTTGTACTGAGCCTTGCGATAAGTATAGTTATTTTTATTAGATGCTACTAAGTTTCTGAAAAGATGAGACATCATATAGAGCTCTTGTTCGTGCATAGTAAAATCTAATATTTCATACATTAAGAAACCCTTCTGTCCATCTTCGCGTACCATAAATAGTACTAGGTAAAAATTCTCATCCTTTACAAATGAGATTACTTGGTTTTGGCTGAATTCTTTTGGCATATATCCAAAGTCAATCAAACAATCTAATATCTCTACCTCGTTTATGCTTGTATATAAATTAGGAGTCAAAAACTGATTTGCTTTCATCGTCGCTTCCATATCTTTCCTTATTTTATTGTGGTTTTATTTTGTTTCGTTTGTTGTTTCCGTAAGAATTACGACCGAAAGTTTACAATAAAAAAAATCAATGTCAAGTGACCCATTTTTTGACAAAAAGTTGATTTTTAGCCCTTTTTTGGATGATTTTAGCCTTTTTTTTCCTGTAAATACTACTTTTAAAATACTCTTTATCAACAAAAATCATTTTTTATTTCAAAACCAGTATTTTTTGAAAGCCCTCTCATCAAAAAAGATAAAAACTAAATTTTTCAAATATTTTTTTGCACTTTAATTTTAGAGAAGTTGATATTTAGCACCCTTTCAACTAAATTTTATTTCTTTTTTGAAAAAGTAGATATAAAAACAATTGTTATAGCAATTATTTTTATAAAAAACGACAAATGTAGGTATAATTGAGGGTATTTTAGCCAAAAATGGAATAAGCATTTTTACTTATAAATATTTTAATATTTTTTTGCACCAAACAAAAATCCCCTGCATAGTCTAGCTACACAGGGGACTTCTCAATGAGTATATGACTAATATTTACTGGCTTCAAACTTGAGCACCTTGCCTTTCTTTCTGCTAATAATATATAGATTGTCATACTCGGTATCTGGTAAAATTTTAGTTTCAAAATTTACCCCAAATTTTCGAATGATGTCAGGCACGGTATTACTATGACCAACAATCAAAACAGTCTTATTTTGAACACCTGCTTTTTCTAAATTGTCTGACAAAACAGCATCTTTGGCGCTATACCAAAGTGTATCTATTTGGTTTTTGATACGAAGCGAATCGGCAGTCTGTTGTACACGCAAATATTCGGTCACAAAGATTTTTTGAATACCTGCTTTTGCCAGTCGTTTATTTAATGCCCCAGCTCGTTGATGACCTTGAGCATTGAGTGGACGTACGCGGTCATTTCCCTGAAAAGCCACATCCTTTTCGGCATGACGAACCACATAAATCTTCTGGGTGGTCTGACAAGCCGTCAAACTCAACATTCCCAAAAATAGAGAAGCGAAAATGATTTTTGATAGCATAGTTTTATTGGAGGGGTTAGGCAAGAGGCACTAGGCAAGGAGTTTTTTTATTTTTCACTAGTGCCTCTTTGCCTAATCCCTATCCCCTCTTTATAATTTCTTCGGAACAAAGCCCATGTTATAAAACAAAAATGCGTAAATATCTGCTGTTTGTTCGATGCTTTTGGCAGTATTGCTTGCCCCGTGACCAGAGTTTACATCTACACGAATCAACAAAGGATTACTTGATACAGCCCCTGCTTTTGCTTGAAGCTCAGCAGTGTATTTGAATGAATGCGCTGGAACAACACGGTCGTCATGGTCGGCAGTCGTTACCATAGTGGCTGGGTATGCCACTGATTTGATATTATGCAAAGGAGAATATTGGTATAGATTTTTGAAATCAGTCGCATCGTCTGAGTTACCGTATTCAGGCGACCAGTTCCAGCCAATCGTAAATTTATGATAACGCAACATATCCATTACTCCCACTTGTGGGAATGCCACTTTACATAAATCTGGACGTTGATTAATTACTGCGCCTACCAACAAGCCTCCGTTTGAGCCTCCTCTTAGTGCCAAATGCTGATTGTCGCAATATTTCTGAGCAATTAGGTATTCGCCTGCGGCAATGAAATCATCAAATACATTTTGCTTTTTAAGCTTCATACCTGCCTCATGCCATTTTTCTCCATACTCAGCTCCACCACGAATATTTGCCAAAGCATATACTCCACCCTGCTCCAAGAAAGGAATTAAAGTAGCACTAAAAGCAGGCAACGAACTTACATTGAAACCTCCGTAGGCATATAACAACGTCGGGTTTTGGCTATCGAGTTGAAGTCCTTTTTTGTAGGTAATAAACATCGGCACTTTGGTTCCGTCTTTACTGGTATAAAAAATTTGCTTCGTTTCAAATGCTGAAGGATCAAAACTTAACTCTGGTTTGGTAAACACCGTACTTTTCTTGGTAGCAATATCATAACGGTATATTGTCGGAGGAAAAGTGAATGATGTGAAGGTATAAAACACGAACTTATCGTCGGCATTACCTCCAAAGCCTGAACAAGTGCCCAAGCCTGGCAATTTCACTTCGTTTTCTAATTTACCGTCCATCGCATGTACATATACCCGTGTGGTTACATCCTTGAGATAAGAAAGGAATAATTTTCCGCCCGCAGTACGAGCTCCCTGAAGCGGTTCAGCCTTTTCAGGAATAACTACTTTCCAAGATTTATTAGCAGGATTAAAACGAAGAATTTTAGAGTTTTGAGCATTTTCATTCGTTTCTATCAAAAACTCATCGCCAATATTGTCTATGACCGAGTAACTAAATTTATCCACTTCTGCTACAATAGGTTGGAAGGATTCCTGTCCTGCTTTTTTGTAGAAAAGCGCATTGCCTTCTTTGCCTTTACCTCGGTCAGAGACAATCAAAATGGCAAACTTTTCGTCTTCTGTTACTTGTAAATAATGGAAGCGTTGTAAGTTTTTCAAATCTTGATAAACCAATTGGTCGTCCGCCTGAGACGTTCCTACACGGTGAAACCACACTTGGTGATTTTCATTTTTGGCAGCCAATGCACTTCCTTCTGGCTTAGGATAACGGCTGTAATAAAAGCCATTGCCCTGCCAAGAAATTGTAGAAACCTTAATCCATTCAATTTTTTCGGACAAATTAGTTTTTGTAGCCAAGTCCATCACATAGCCATCTTGCCAGTCTGAACCACCTTTCGAAAGTGTATAGGCAGCGTATTTGCCATCTTTCGAAATCACAAAGCTTTGCAAACGAGTAGTACCGTCGGGCGATAATTGGTTGGGGTCAAGTACCACCTCAGGAGCACCATTCAACCCTTTTTGACGATACAACACTGATTGATTTTGTAAGCCATTGTTTTTGTAGAAATAAAACCATTCACCCTTGCGAGAAGGAGCCGAAAGCTTTTGGTAATTAAAAACTTGCTCGATACGTTTTTTGAGGGCGTTTCGGTAAGGGATTTTTTCAAGGTAGTCAAAAGTCAAGGTGTTTTGAGCTTTGACCCATTGTGCGGTTTCGGCAGAACGGTCATCTTCGAGCCAACGATACGGGTCGGCTACTTGTGTACCATGATAGTTGTCGACTTGATTAACTTTTGCTGTTTCGGGGTATTTCCACTGCGCCATACTTAACATTGGAGCTAGTACCAAGGCTGATACTAGCGAAAGGGATTTGTTCATTTTCGATGAAGAATTAGGTTTGTTGAATAAGCGTTTTTCGAAAATACGGATAAATTTTGAGTTTTGGATAGCGGTAGCTTAATTGTGAATGATGAATTAGTGCTGTACGAAGGATTCTAAAACTGTCTATTTCGGATATCGGATGTTGGATTTCGGAAATGTAAGCTTTTATGTTTTGTAAAAAATAAAGGGATTTTACTTGTAGAGACGTGGTACAATAAGAATTATCAATGAGTGCATCAGCTACGGTCTAGCTACTCCCATATTTAATTATGATTTTGCTAGTGTAACCCTCGAAATCAAACAAAAGGAAATAATTGTGTCGGAGAAAATGTCGGAGAAAGTTCTTAATCTAATTAATCTCAACCCTCATATTACTACAATAGCCTTAGCAAAGGAATTAGGAAAAAGCCAAAGAACTATTGAAAGAGCCATTAAAAGCTTGAAAACAGAAAACAAAATCGAAAGAGTTGGAGGCGATAACGGTGGTTATTGGAAACTTGTAGCCTTAGACTAACCTCGCAAATATATTTACACACCAATCCTCTACTTATAGCTTAATTAAAATGAGCATCTAATCCTTTTGTTGTCTCGAAAAAAAACATTTTCGTCGTTGAAATACAATACTTTACACTTCTCTTTTGGGAGAGAAGTGTAAAGTACTTATGTTTGTAGAAAAAACGAAGTGTGACTATTTCTATCAAAAATATCAACAAACAACATGTACTTTTCCATCTTATTGGGTGGATTTGTTTTTTGTCATTACCATATTTATTGAGAGGAACCACCCCAGACCCTCCCAAAATTAATCCTAACCTGCCTCCTCCCAACGCAAATGCCACTTTGTATTTTACGTTGTTGAGTATGCTCAATATTCCGTTTTTTTATCTCAATTCTCAATTCTTGATTCCAAAAATTTGGACAAAACGCAATAATGTCTGGTTATACATCATTGCGCTACTTGTGGCAATGACAACACTTTTCTACCTGAATGGCTTGGGAAAGGTATTATTGTTTGGCCCAAATGCAACAAGATTCCCTCGTTTGGGTACTATATTCCAAACCTTGTTTGTATTGGCAATTAGCACCAGCTACCGCATTATGGCCGATAATATCAGAAAAGAAGAAGTCCGTAAAGAACAAGAAAACGAAAGGCTTAAATCTGAGCTTTCGTTCTTGCGTTCTCAGATAAGTCCACATTTTATGTTCAATGTGCTCAATAGCATTGTCTCTTTGTCGAGGCGCAAGCCTGATATGGTCGAACCTGTGGTAATCAAACTTTCTGAGCTTATGCGTTATATGCTGTACGAATCGGAAGGTACCAAGGTTTTATTGAGTAAAGAAGTACAATATTTGCAAAGCTATATTGACTTACAAATGATTCGTTTTGGCGATGACGTAATCGTTTCTTTTCAAAAACCTGAGAAAGAATCAACTATCTTGCTCGAACCCATGCTCATTATTCCTTTTGTTGAAAATGCCTTCAAACATGGTATTGGTATGATTCTTAGCCCAGAGATTCATATTGCTATGGAAGTAGATGAGAAGGGATTGGTATTTTCGGTAAAAAATAAAATTAATCCCAAACCCGAAGCCAAAGATCATGCTTCTGGGATTGGACTCAGTAACGTAAAACGCCGCTTGGCGTTGTTGTATCCAGAACAACATCAACTCATCATCACCGAGGACGGTCATTGGTATGACGTTCGTCTACACATTCAGGTATAAGTCGGACAATTCTTGTATTTTAGCCTAATCTAGCTGTTGTTAGGCTATAAATGTATTGTGTCTAGGTCACACAAGGCTAATAAACTGCCGTACTTTTCATACTTTCGCATAGCCTAAGGCAACTCTTTTGGGCAACTAATAGTCTTAATGCTATAGGCAATAAGCTGTAAGCATTAGGCAAAAAGGTTTTTATTGTTTCATTCGAAATATTATTAACCCTTTGGTCTACAGCATAACGCTTAATGCCTAATGCAGGTAAAATTAATGTCATTTTGCCCATTAGCGTATTAGTTGCTTTTTGATTTTCAAATACTTCTCAAAATATGATAAAACTAAACTGTCTAGCGGTAGATGATGAGAACCTTGCCCTAGATTTACTGGAAGATAATATCAACAAAGTTCCCTTTCTAAACTTAGTAAAACGTTGTAAAAATGCCTTTGATGCGATTGAAACACTGCAAAATGAGTCAATTGACTTAGTTTTCTTAGATATTCAAATGCCAGGAATTACGGGAGTTCAATTCTTACAAAGTGTCAAAGAGCCGCCTATGGTCATTTTTATTACGGCTTATCAGCAATACGCTTTAGAGGGCTTTGATTTGGATGTGGTAGACTATCTGCTTAAACCTGTTTCTTTTGATAGATTCCTAAAAGCTGTAAACAAAGCTTACGATTTACATAACCTGAAATTAAAAAGCGCTCAGGTTGCAGAAGTTGAGGAAAAAGAAAAAGGATTGGTGTATGAAACAGATTCTATCTTTGTCAATGCCGACTATTCTTTGGTTAAGGTCAAAATCTCAGATGTTACCTACATTGAGGGGCTAAAGGATTATATCAAAATTCATTTGGAAGGCTCTACCAAGCCCATCGTGACTCGCATGACCATGAAGGCCATTGAAGAAAAACTCCCTGCTGAACATTTCTTCCGTATTCACAAGTCATATATCGTAGCCATGCCTAAAATTGAGTCTATCCGAAATCTCAAAATCAAAATAGGCAATATGCAAATACCTGTAAGTGAGCACTATTCAGAGGAATTTTTCAAAAGAATAGGGCAAAGCTA
>NZ_JBMLSD010000204.1:0-8385 GCF_049240685.1 Flectobacillus sp. | reverse complement strand
TCCAGTAATCAGGTTTTTTCTATAGCTTATGGCTTAATGCTTAAAGCCTATTGCCTGAAAAATCTGAGCTTTATGCTTTAAGCCCTAGGCAAAAGGTCTTTATGATTTCATAAAAAACGTTTTTTTCTATAGCTTAATGCTTAAAGCCTATTGCCTGTGTACTAACTTAAGAGGCTAATTTTACGTCAACTAATTGATATATTATGAATAAGTTTTTTTTACAAATTGGCGCTATTTTGGCGGGTTTATCTGTCGCACTGGGCGCATTTGGGGCACATGCCTTTAAAGCTAGTTTAGAAGCTCTAGGAAGAGCAGATACTTTCGAAACAGCTGCTCGTTATCAGATGTATGGTGCACTAGGATTATTGATTGTTGGTATTCTTACAGGTTCGTTCAAACATGCTTTTGTAAGATATGCAGGAAATGCCTTGTTGGTAGGGACTATTATTTTTGCAGGTGCTTTATATTTGATTTGCGCAACTGGAGTAACTATGTGGGGAGCTGTAGCACCAATCGGTGGCACCGCCTTGATGGTAGGTTGGGTGCTTTTGGCCATCGGAATTGCAAAAAGTAAGTAAGCCAACAAAATACAGTGGTGTTGTCGGGGGCTCGGCAGTTAGCTTTGGGTATTCGACTAATCTACCTTTGTCTTTGCCTAATTTAGGTTGCTCTTTCATTGGATAAACCGTCTGCACAAACCAGAAGACTCTTTCAAACAATCAGCATTTATACTCGGTTTAAATGAGCTACGTAGAAAATCTTATCAAATTGCAGCAACCTATTTTAGGCAAGGACAAACCAAAATTCAAAACTTTGCACGCATTAGTGCCACTTCTGGTTTATTTTTCCGACGTATTTACCTATCTGATTCTGGAAAAGTACCTCTTGTAATTCTGTTCCAACATTAGGATACATTTCTAACTGATGAATTTCTGAAAGCGGAATCCATTTTATTTCCAAAGCACTGGTTTCAGAGGGGTTCAATATCGGAATGCCTCCAATAACCTGCGCGATAAACACACAATGCAAAACATCTGTTTTTTGTTGTGGTAATATCACCTCGCCAGCCAATAACATTGGGCCAACCTCTATTTCTATTCCTAATTCTTCTCTCAGTTCTCTTTCTAACGTACTTATTAGTGTTTCGCCAGGGTCGGTGTTGCCACCAGGCAGATTAAATACTTGAGCGTTACCATATTCATAACGCATCAGTAGTAGGTGGTTGTTTTCGATAATCGCTACGCTTGGCCTTACTTTCATAAATTACTTGTTTTAAAATATTGAGATTCAGTATAAATAGAGATTTTTTTACAAAATAGAAGAAAAGCCCCTATTCACTTTTTTCTTAATGAAATGTTAACGTATAAAATATTCTAGGGGTAAAATACGATTGATTTGTCAGTAAGACAAATGAACCTCAGAAAAACTTCTTAATCAAAAAGCCTTCAAAAAAGGCATAAACACGTATAGTCATTATGAAAACTTCAAAGAAAACTCTATTCCTAAGTATTTTGGGCTTAATGATATTCACTTTAAGCAGTTGCTTTGTTCGGGTAGACGACGTAAACCCAAGAGGCTATGAAATCGAACAGGAAGTTCGGATTCGAAATTTCGATGGTATCGATATGGGAGATGCTTTTAAGGTAAATGTAAGAGCGGGAAACACCTTTAGCGTGTTTGTGCGGGGTGATGAATACGATTTGAACGACCTCGATATTTATGTAAAAAATGGCGTATTAATGGCCAACTATCGTAACTATCGCAGTCGTCGTTATCAAGTTACTTTTGATATTGTGATGCCATCATTGCGATCATTTGAGCTCTCGGGCGCAAGTACTGGAAAGGTATACGGTTTCGACGAAAGAGATATGTATGTTAACCTTTCGGGCTCTTCGTATTTAGACCTCAATTCAGACGCACAATATTTTACATTCGATATTTCAGGGGCATCTACCTTGGATTTATTGGGCGATACTCAAAAAATCTCAGGAGGAATCTCTGGTTCATCTTTAGTCAATGGTTTTGCCATGAGAAGTGAGGAGGCTTATTTAACTGTATCAGGTGCTAGTAAAGTAAGAGTAATGGCATCTCGTTATCTCAATGTTGTGGCATCTGGTGCCAGCTCGGTATACTTTAGAGGTACTCCAGTTATTGACGCTAAAACTTCGGGAGGAAGTATCGTGAGACAAGATTAAAAATCTTCATTTGACAGTATATATTTGTGGCGATTTAAAGAAGGCGGGATTTTCTCGCCTTTTTTCTTTGTTGATAGAAGTAGCTAAATTTTCCAGTAATTTTGAAAAAGAAACAAATATTTACGCTTTAATTTTACCCATGTACTTCCGTATTCGTGCAAAATTAGATTTATGTTTTGTGTTTTAGGCAACAGGCATAAGGCAAAGAGTGTTAGGTAAATACACAAAATTAAGTTTAAGTTTTTAGGCAATAAGCTGTATGCATTAAGCCGTAAGCTAAAGAAAAAAGTGTTTTTTATGAAATTATAAAGAGCGTTTGCCTAATGCCTACGGCTTACAGCCTAAAGTACTCCAGTTAAATCTAATTTTGCATACTTACTTAAGTTAGTGGGCAAAATAAGATTTAATTTTTGAGCTTTCGGCTCTGGGCATTCGGCAAAATATATCTATCATTACTAAAAAACATTTTAACACTCTGTGCCTTGTGCCTGTTGCCTTGTGCCTAAAACACAAAACTTAAATATAATTTTGCACTAATACTTACTGACTTATGAATCAACACATTGCCCATATTGCTATTGTGGTAGACGACTACGACCAAGCAATTGAGTTTTATACTCAAAAGTTACACTTCGATTTAATCGAAGATACAGTCATGAGCCCCGAAAAACGTTGGGTTTTGGTAAAACCTAAAGGAGCCAAAGAATGTGCCATATTACTAGCAAAAGCAGCCAATGAAGAGCAGCAGACTAGAGTAGGTAATCAAACAGGAGGACGAGTATTTTTGTTTTTATATACAGATGATTTTGAGAGAGATTATCAAAATTTAGTAACACATCATATCAAAATCGTGAGAGAACCCAAACAAGAAGTGTACGGTACGGTAGCTGTATTCGAAGACTTGTACGGTAATCTTTGGGATTTGATTCAACGAAATGTTTAATTGTATCCGAAGGATTGTAAAGAGTGTTTATTTTGGATATCGGATGTTAGATTTCGGAAGTGTAATCTTTTATGTTTTACAAAAAATAAAGGTATTTTACCTTATTTCCGAAATCAGAAATCCCAAATCTGCAATAGGTGAAAATCCTTCGTACAATCCTAATGGTATATTCAAAATTCATTATTCACAATTCAGCCTTTACCCTTAAATATGACTTTAATTAAAGACATAACCAATTACATGGAGCGATTAGCGCCGTTATCTTTACAAGAAAGCTATGACAACGCAGGTCTTATCGTTGGAGACCCCAGCGAGGCAGTAAAAGGCATCTTATGTACCCTCGACTGCACGGAGGCGGTCGTAGAGGAGGCTATTCAGGCAGGATGTAATTTAATTATAGCACATCATCCTATTGTTTTTAAAGGATTAAAGAAGTTAAATGGCAAAAACTATGTTGAAAGAGTAGTCATTAAGGCTATCAAGAATGATATTGCCATCTATGCCTCGCATACCAATTTGGACCATGTGGAAGGTGGCGTGAATTTTAAGATTGCAGAAAAATTAGGCTTACAAAATGTAAAAATATTACAGCCTAAAAAAAATCTTCTGAAAAAGCTAGTAACTTTTGTGCCTGTTGAGCATGGTCAAAAAGTCTTGGATGCTTTGTATGAGGCTGGGGCTGGGCAAATTGGCGATTACAAAAACTGTAGTTTTAGCGTAGAAGGTATAGGTACGTTTCGCCCTACGGGTGGAGCAAACCCTTTTATCGGAACCGTCGACAAAGACGAGGAGGTAAAAGAGTTTAGAATAGAAGTCATTTTGCAAGCACATCAAGAATCTGCGATTCTGAGCGCCTTAAAAAAAGCGCATCCTTATGAAGAGGTTGCCTATTATTTGTCTAACTTAGAGAACGATTTGGCTCAAGTAGGGGCTGGAGCAATCGGAAATTTGGAACAAGGGCTCGAAGAAGCCTCTTTTTTACAATACCTAAAAGACTCCATGGCCTTGTCTACCGTTCGTCATACACCATTTTTAGGAAAAAAAATCCAGAAAGTAGCCGTGTGTGGTGGGGCAGGAGGCTTTTTACTCAATGACGCCATTCGACAAGGTGCAGACGTGTTTGTGACGGCAGATTACAAATATCATGAGTTTTTTGATGCCGAAAACAAGATTATCATCTGCGATATTGGTCATTATGAGTCAGAAGTTTACACAAAGGAATTAATTATTAGTTATTTATCTGAAAAATTTAGTAATTTTGCGATTCTCAAAAGTCAGGTAAATACGAATCCTGTACAGTATTTTTGAACAGGCGTTAGGAGTAGAGGGTAATCATTACAACATAGAACTTAACAAATAACGTTTAACGCATAACGTATAACGAAAATGGCAGTAGTAGCTAACGAAACAACCATTGCTCAGAAATTAGAAGCACTTCTGAAACTTCAGACCATAGATTCATCTTTAGATAGTATCAAAAAAATGCGTGGCGACTTGCCAGAAGAGGTTCGTGATTTGGAGGATGAAATTGCTGGTATCGAAACACGTATCGGAAAATTCAATCGCGAGATTGCTTCTTTAGAAGAAGAAATTTCGAAGAATAGAAATACGAAAAAAGAATCAGAAAAGCTTGTAAACAAATACAAAGACCAACAGATGAACGTTCGTAACAACCGTGAGTACGACGCCATCTCGAAGGAAATCGAATTACAACAATTGGAAATCGAATTGGCAGACAAACGTATGCGTGAATTCGAATTCAAAATCTTGAACAAACGTGATGATGTTTCTGAAACTGAAACTCGTCTTTTCCACCGTCAAAAAGATCTTGATGCAAAACGTAAAGAATTGGACGTTTTGATTTCTGAAAGTGAAGACGATGAGCAACGTTTGTTGAAAGATCGTGAGAAAGCAGTAAAATTTGTTGAAGAACGTTTGTTGCGCCCTTATGATAAATTAAGAACAAACTATGCAAACGGACTTGCTGTAGTTTTGGTTAAGCGTGGTGCTTGTGGTGGCTGTTTCAATGTAGTGCCCCCACAGCGTCAGGCAGATATCAAAGATCACAAACGCATTATCGTATGTGAGCACTGCGGTCGTATCTTGGCTGGTGTTGAAGATGTTATCACAGCTTCAAAACGCTAAGAAATTTGCAAAAAATATAGTCAAAGCCCATAACTACTCAGTTGTGGGCTTTATTTGTTTATAGCGATGCTACAATCTAGGGTAGTTTTTTACAACTTATTAACCGTATCGACGTTATAAAATTTTCAAATAATGGGTATGGATATACGAAAGTTTATGGTTCTTTTTCTGGTTTTGATTAATTTTCAAAGTAAAGCAAATGACTTTGAATGGAATCCAGTATTGCAAAAGGCCTATACTTCACTTTGGAAAATGCGTTTGCAGGAAACTAAAGCATTGCTGGCTTCGCAAAAAAATACCTCAGGAATTAAGCTCTATCTTCAAAGCTATACCGATTTGATAGAGTTGATGATTACGGAAGATAAAGCCGATTTTGAACAATTTCTCGATATACAATCTACCCGATTGACTTTATTGGAAGATTTTCCTGATACCTCTCCTGAAAAACAATGGATTATTGCCGAGATGTACCTGCACCTAGCTACAGCGAAGCTCAAATTTGGACACGAAGTAAAAGGTGCATGGAATTTGATAAAAGCCTCTAAATTGCTGGAAAGTAACGCCAAGAAATTTCCTAATTTTATTCCCCAACAAAAATCACTCGGTTTGCTTCATATTATGGTGGGGTCCATACCTCAGAATTATTTGTGGGTTGCCAAGCTTTTGGGCCTTAAGGGTTCTGTAAAATATGGCCTACAAGAACTAAAAAATGTAAGCATAAATGAACCTCGTTATGCTACAGAAGCCAACGTAATGTACTATTTGGCTCATGCTTATATTCTTGGCTTTACCCCCATGATTTTGCAGGATTACGAACAGTTTTTGGATAAAAATGAAGAAAGTCTATTAATCCAATTTTTGGGAGTAACTACCTACATGAAAGAAGGAAATAGCAGCTATGCTCATATTTTGCTTAAAAAATGTGATACTTTAAATACCAAGGCGGGCTATTGGGCTTTTCCGTTTTTGCAATACCTACACGGTGAAATAGAAATTCAGAAAGGGAGTTATACCTTGGCGAGTCGTTATTATCAAGTGTTTTTACAACAGTACAAAGGCTTTAATTTTATTAAGGATACTTATTATAAATTGTTTCTATGTTCATGGCTTATTAATGAAGATACCAAAGCGATGAACTATTTAGAAAAAGTAAAAACACAAGGTTCAACCATTGTGGAAGCAGACCAATCAGCCCTACGATTTACTGAAAAGTTTAATACATCATTGAAAAACGAAGCTTCTAAAAAACTGATGAAAGCACGATTGGCATTTGATGGTGGGTATTATCAAAAAGCAAAAGAGTTGTTGTCTGAATTGAAAGAGAATCACTTTGGTTCAAATACGGAGAAAGCAGAGTATAACTACCGAAAAGGAAGAGTTCATCAAAAATTACTAGAGATAATTTTGGCAGAAGAGCATTTTGAAAGAGCTATTGTACTTACTCAGAATGCCTCCATCAGCTATGGAGCACTTTCTTGTTTGCAGTTAGGATATATTTTTCAAGAAACTAAACAAAAAGAAAAAGCTAAATACTATTTCGAAAAAGTATTAACCTATTCAAAGCATGAATATAAAAACTCTGCTGACAACAAAGCCAAAGCAGCCTTGAATACCTTAAATTAGTGGTGTGTGAAGGATTTAAAAATATTCATTTCAGACATTGGATTTCGGAATTATGACCTATTTTTTAGATTAACATTAAACATGAGTCATTCCGAATTTTGGGATTGGGATTATCCTCCAAATTTTCATAAAAAAGGGGTCAGAATATATTTTCCGACCCCTTTTTTGTGGCTATTATGCTAGATTTACTTGGTTTGAGACGCAAGCATTGAGACGCAATGCTTGCGTCTCTACTATTAGAATAAACATTTTAACATAATCACTGATTTGCTCAATCAACATTCACTCAACAAATAGCGCATCGCCTATTTCAACATATTGAACAACGCTGTTAGCTTATCTTTCAAATCTTTTCTATCTACAATAAAATCCAAGAAGCCATGTTCTAGTACAAACTCAGCACTTTGGAATCCTTTAGGAAGGTCTTTACCGATAGTTTCGCGAATAACGCGAGGCCCAGCAAATCCAATCAAAGCCCCAGGCTCAGAGATATTAAAGTCACCCAACATGGCGTAAGAAGCTGTAACACCACCAGTAGTAGGGTCGGTCAACAACGATACATAGGGGATTTTAGCTTCAGCAAGTAAGGCTAACTTAGCTGATGTTTTAGCCATTTGCATTAGTGAGAAACCCGCCTCCATCATACGAGCTCCACCTGATTTTGAAATCATCAAGAACGGAATTTTGTGCTTTAGCGAATAATCAATTGCACGAGCAATTTTTTCGCCAACTACTGAGCCCATCGAACCACCGATGAATGAAAAGTCCATAGCTGCAATAACTACGTCTACATCATTCATTTTACCATGAGCAGTACGTACGGCATCTTTCAAGCCAGTTTTCTTTTCAGTAGCTTTGATACGATCAGGATAGCGTTTGGTATCTTCAAATTTGAGAGGGTCGCCTGATGACATAAAGGCATCCATCTCTGTATAACGTGATTGGTCGAAAAGTAGCTCGAAGTAATCTTGTGAACCGATTTTTTCGTGGTAGTTACACGCCGAACAAGTCCAAGCAAATAAGCGGTGTTCGCGCGTGTGCATAACTTTTTTACAAGAAGGACACTGATACCATAGACCATCTGGTGCTTCTCTTTTAGCTTCGGTTGGGGTCAAAATCCCCTTATCTTTTCTGGTAAACCAAGACATATTTCTTTTTCAATTAAAGATTTTACGTGTTTTTTTAGGAAAAGAAACACTAGGTAAAATACTCGTTGTGAGTGATAATGAATCGCAAAGATAAAACTTAAGCAATCGAGAAATAACAAAAACTTGAATTTTATCTAAGCTTTTTCGTTTTAGTAGTTGATTTTAAGGTCAGAAATTTACAGATAAAGTGTTGATTTTGACAACATTTTCCGTAATTTATTGAACTATACAGCTAATATTAAGTAATCGAGCAAAATTAGATTTAAGTTTTGTGTTTACGAATAAGGCATTAGGCAAAGAGTGATAAATGTTTTTGCTGAAAGCTGAAAGC
>NZ_JBMLSD010000203.1:0-22777 GCF_049240685.1 Flectobacillus sp. | reverse complement strand
AAGACTAAGTCTTGAACTAGTAACTTCAATTTTGTCCAGTAATCAGACTGTTAACCAATATCGTTTTCCTACTTAAATGATTTATCCCTTTACTTGAGTTATCTAAGGCAATCGAGCGCCTCGACATTATCGCACTGCGTAAGATGCTCTTTGCGGTCTCGACAATAAACTATTGGCCTCTGGGTCGTTTAAGAACTTCTCGGTTTTAGGATTCCAATACAATCGACGTTTGAGCTTCATGGCTGCATGATGCAATAAACAAGCGCTACAAGAACGGTGACCAATCTCGGCAGGGGCAATAGGGTCCTTTCTTGAAATAATACTTTCCAACCAGTTGCCATGATGGTCTTTACTTTCGGTCAAATGAATTTCGTTAGGACCAATTACCGATTCCAAAATTTTTGGATTACTTGCGTCAATCGCTTTGGCTGCTTGTTGCTTGGCAATTGGATCAGAGGCAGTTACGGCAGCATCACCACGAGATACGAAAATCCAGCCTTCTGTTCCTTCAAATCGAATCCCATTGGCAATTTCGTTGGTTACAATCATTTTTACACCATTTGCATACATGGCTTCAGTTCTGAATATACCATGTACATCCCATAACCCACTTTTCGGAAAATCGGCGCGCCCCCAGACTTCTACAGGACCCGAATGTTCCATATTCATAGCCCAGTGCGCACAATCGATATGGTGCGAACCCCATCCTGTAATCATACCTGCGCCAAACTGCTCACAACGCAACCAACCCGGACGGTCAAAACCGATTTGTGGGTGAACACGTTTTTCGGTATAATAAATTTCGGGCGTAGTACCCAACCACATATCATAATTCAGATTTGAAGGAATCGGCATTTGAGGTTCTACCTCCCCACCTGGGTCTCCTGGCAAGCCTACATACACCGTTTTGAGTTCACCAATCCTACCATTTCTTACCAACTCCGCCGCATATCTAAACTGCCAACTCGAACGTTGTTGACTTCCGACTTGGACAATTCTTTGTGTTTGTTTTACCGCATCGGCCATAGCTCTTCCTTCAGAAATCGTCAATGAGGCTGGTTTTTGCATGTAAACGTCTTTGCCTGCACGCACTGAACTAATCACGATTGGAGCATGCCAATGATCGGGAGTACTTACCAAAACTGCATCAATGTCTTTGTTATTTAATAATTCACGATAATCGGTGTAAACATTGACAGCATCGTAGGGTTTACCGTTTTTCTTTGAGTATGTATCTACCACCAAATCTTTGGCGAGTTTGGCACGATTGCTATCCACATCACAAACTGCAATGATTTGCGTATTATCAAACTTCCAAACTCCGGGCATATCGTGTCCTCGAGATATACGTCCAGTTCCGATAGCACCTATTGTAATGCGATTGCTTGGGGCGTTTTTTCCAAATACAGAAGCAGGAACAATCGTTGGGAAGCCAGAAATGACAGCCGTAGTGGCCAAGGTGGATTTGATGGACAAGTCAAGAAAGCCTCTGCGACTCATGCCATTATCTTTTTTTTCTTTCATGATTAAAATAGGATTATGATGTTTGGGAGATTTTAATCATGAAAGCCACGAAGACGTATTTTTTTACTCAAAATGATAATCTAAGAACGAGGATGTTATTGGTTAATCGGCTGATTACTCGACAAAATAAAAATTGTCTTTCGGGTTTTAACCTTTTGAGTGAATTTCATAAAACAGTTTCAAACTGTTTAAAAATTGAGCCAAGACTAAATATTAAACTACTAAATTCAATTTTGTCCTGTAATCATTTAAAACTCTTCACCTGATGCCACATCAAAGCAAACAACTTTTTTCGATAAAATAAACAAAGATATTTTTTATAAATAAACAAATGTTCATTTATATTTGTAACATGAGATTAAGAGATGAACAAAAAGAACAACTGGTAAGAACAAAAGCCCTTGAGTTATTGGTCGAAGAAGGCTTTAATGGTTTCAGTATGCACAAACTTGCCAAGGCTGCCAATGTTTCTCCCGCTACTTTGTATATCTATTTTCAAAATAAAGAAGACCTTATTATGCAATTGGGTATAGAAGTCGGGCAAAAAATACACGAAGTTACCTTCGAAGGCTTTGATTTTGAGGAGTCTTTTGAGGAGGGACTATGGAAACAATGGAAAAATCGGGCAAAGTATGTACTCGAAAATCCTACTTCGGCCGCGTTCATTGAGCAATTTAGAAACTCGCCCTACAAGAAAAAACTAGGGCCAGAATACTTCCAAGCATTTAGAAATAACATGAAAAAGTTTGTTGGTAACGCCATTCAGAAAGGAGAGCTGATTTCCTTACCTAGGGAAGTTTTCTGGACTTTGGCCTTTGCTCCGCTTTATCAGTTGATTCACTTTGCGCAAGATGGACACAATATGGCAGGCGAGCCATTCGAGCTCAGTGAAGAAGTTATGCAAATGACCTTCAAACAGGTAATGAAATCTCTTCAACCCTAATATTTCTCTTATTTTTTACAATTATCTATTTCGATGAAACAAGAAAAAATCTTTACAGGCTATCAGAAATTCATGATTGCCGTGCTTTCATTTATTCAATTCACTGTTGTACTCGACTTTATGGTGTTGTCTCCTTTGGGTGCTATCCTAATGCCAGAACTTCATATTACGCCACAACAATTTGGCTTGGTAGTTTCGGCTTATGCTTTTAGTGCAGGTGCCTCGGGGCTATTAGCAGCAGGATTTGCAGATAAATTTGACCGCAAAAAATTCCTTTTGTTTTTTTATGTGGGCTTTTTGATTGGTACGGCATTTTGTGCAATGGCGCCATCCTATGAGCTGTTAATGGCTGCTCGCATTTTTACAGGAATTTTTGGTGGTGTCATCGGTTCAGTTTCTGTAGCTGTTATTTCTGACATATTCAAACCAGAAGTACGCGGACGCGTGATGGGATTTGTTCAAATGTCATTCGCAGCTAGCCAGGTTTTAGGCTTACCTATCGGACTACAATTGGCAAATATGTTTGATTGGCATGCACCCTTTTGGATGATAGTAATGGTCGGGATTGTGGTTGGCATTATTATTTTAGTCAAAATGCAGCCGCTAACAAGTCATTTGGCCTTACAAAAAGACGGGAATCCTTTTGTACATCTTTTTCATACGGTTTCAAAACCTCATTATTTAAGAGCCTTTACGAGCACGGTTTTATTAGCGACTGGTGGATTTATGTTGATGCCTTTTGGGAGTGCATTTAGCACAAAAAACCTAGGATTGACCCTTGAGCAATTACCGATGCTCTATGCTGTTACAGGAATTGCAGCCTTATTTTTTGGCCCAATGATTGGCAAATTGAGTGACCGATTTGGTAAGTATAATATGTTTGTCATTGGTTCTGTTATTAGCTCGGTGCTGGTGGGTATTTTCTGCAATCTGGGCACAACTCCCTTGCAGGTTATTATGGTAATAAATGTCATTATGTTTGCTGGTATCTCATCCCGTATGATATCGGCCTCTGCCTTAATGACCTCTGTACCGAACCTTGTAGATAGAGGTGCATTTATGAGCGTCAATTCCTCCATTCAACAAATTTCGGGAGGTTTGGCCTCCTTACTCGCGGGTGCCATTGTGGTAAAAGCCCCAGACGGTCATTTGGAGCGTTATGATTGGTTAGGATATACAGTCATCGCAAGCATGGTTATCTCGGTAATCCTCATGAAATGGGTTGACAATTTTGTTAGAAATAAAGAAGCAAAATAGGTAATGAGGCCTTAGAGACTAGTGTCTTTAGGCTGTAGGCTGTAGGTTTTAGGCTGTAGGCTGTAGGCTTTAGGCTGTAGGCTTTAGGCTGTAGGCTTTAGGCAAGTACAACTCTTTGCCTTATGCCTACTGCCTACTGCCTACTGCATACTGCCTATTGCCTACTGCCTATTGCCTAAAGCCTACCGCCAAAAAACAAATTTTCTTTCAAAAACTCCCTTCTGTCTTCTCAGTACTAAGTCCTCTTTCAGTATAAATCTAGCAAGACACTCTTTTTGAGAAAAACTAGATCTAATTTTGAAGGATAATGAAAAAACAATTAATGCTCCTAGGATTCCTAGGATTGACTTACCTCTCCTCTTATGCACAGAAAATTAACCGAAAAGCAGTTGTAGAACGCCACATCGTGTCTGTTGCCTCATTTGACACCTTAGCCTCTCTTTCAGTCGGAAATGGCAGATTTGCCTTTACGGTAGATGCCACAGGACTCCAGAGTTTTCCTGCTTATTATTCTAATGGAGTGCCACTTGGCACACAATCTGTTTGGGGTTGGCATTCTTTCCCCAACAAAGAAAATGTCAAATTTGAAGAAACTTTAAAAGAATATTCCCTAAATGGCAGAAAAGTAACTTATAGTGTTCAAGGTGCAAAAAATGCTAAGAGTAAAGAGGCTATTAATTATTACCGAGAAAACCCGCATCGTTTACAACTCGGAAATCTTGGTTTTATATTCAAGAAAAAAGATGGTTCTATAGTTAATATCAAGGATATCATCGTTCAAAATCAGCAATTAAATCCATTCACAGGTCAGATTAAAAGTCAATTTTCGCTCGAAGGTCAGCCTGTGACTGTACTGACGATTTGTGACCCACAAAAGGATGTCGTAGCCGTAAAAGTTCAATCAGAATTACTGAAAAGAGGGCAAATTCAGGTATTCTTGAAGTTCCCTTTTCCGAGTAATCAATTTTTAGATAGCGGTACCAACTACAAAAATCCAGAACAGCATCAGTCTTCCATCCTGATGAAACAAGCTCAGTCGGCCATTGTGCAACATCAGTTGGATAAGTATCAGTATTTCGTAAGGTTTGACTGGAACCAAAATGGTACAATTATCCAAAACAAGCCACACGAATATATCTTGACACCCCAAATAGAAGGTAACACATGGGAATTTACCGCAAACTTTTCTGAAAAGAATCCAGCTCAAGCCAGCTCCTTTTCAGCTACCACTCAACGTAATTTAGTATCTTGGCAAAACTTTTGGAATACGGGCGCCGCAATTGATTTTGAGGGAAGTACAGATAGCAGGGCGAAAGAATTAGAAAGAAGAATTATTCTTTCACAATACTTAACAAAAATACAATGTGCCAACGAACAGCCTCCTCAAGAAACTGGTCTGACTTATAACTCTTGGTACGGCAAACCACACCTAGAGATGCATTGGTGGCACGGCATTCATTTTGCACTATGGGGAAGAGTAGAAATACTCGAAAAAAGTTTAGACTGGTATACAAAAGTCTATCCTAATGCTGTAAAAATCGCTCAACGACAAGGATATGAAGGCGCAAGATGGCAAAAAATGACCGACCCCGCAGGCGAAGAGTCGCCCTCATCGGTAGGTGCATTTTTGATTTGGCAACAACCTCATTTTATTTATTTTGCCGAACTAGTCCGCCGCCAAAAACCCACAAAAGCAACCCTACAAAAGTACAGTAAATTAGTATTCGCCACTGCCGACTTTATGGCGTCCTATCCTCATTGGGATGCAGAAAACAAACGATATATCTTAGGAAAAGGGCTGATTCCTGCACAAGAACGTTTCAATCCAGAAGAAACTTTCAATCCGACTTACGAGTTGGTGTATTGGCATTGGGCCTTACAGGTTGCTCAAGATTGGCGCAAAGCCATGGGCTTGAAACCCAACGAAAAATATGAAAAAATCCTAAAAAACCTTTCCAAACTTCCTGTTCAGGAGGGTGTTTATTTAGCCACCGAATCGGCACAAGACTCGTATACTAATCCAAAATTTTTGACAGACCACCCTTCCGTTTTGGGAGCACTCGGCATGCTTCCGCCTACATCCTTGGTGGATATGCCAACCATGCAACGCACTTTCGATAAGGTTTGGGATATCTGGCAATGGCATGATACTTGGGGATGGGATTTTCCAATGGTGGCCATGACAGCAGCACGCCTCGGAAAACCAGAGAAGGCCATCGATGGCTTGATGATGAACATTAGAACCAATACCTATTTGCCAAACGGACACAACTTTCAGGACGAGCGTTTGCGGCTTTATCTGCCAGGAAATGGTGGATTGCTTGCTACCATTGCCATGATGTGTAGCCGAGATGATTTGCCAAAAGGCAAAACTTCATTTCCTACCAATGGACAATGGAAAGTAAAATGGGAGGGTTTCAAAAAAATGCCTTAGCAGAGGAAGATTATTGGAAGTGCGCTTTTGGCATCTCTCAAAGTAAAAAATAAGTAAATAGGCAAAATTAGAGTTATGGGCTCGGCTTTAATTAGGCAAAAGGACTGATTACTGGACAAAATTGAATTTACTAGTTCTAGACTTAGCATTTGACTCATTTTTTTTTACAGTTTAAAACTGTTTTTTATCAAAATTGAGTAAAAAGTCGAATCACCTGAATCACAATTTCTCATTTTGTCCAGTAATCAAGTCTTTATAATTTTATAAAAAACACCTTTTTTCTTTAGCTTGGCGCTAAAAGCCAAAAGTCAACTCCTTATTTCCCTTCTTGAGGATTTTTACAAAAACTTGTACAAAAAAAAGGCTTTTTAGCTTTCGATTCACCTCTATATAACTATTCCAAGATTTTCCATCACTAACAGGATGAAGCATGATGGTTATCCAATACACTTCTACTTATTTTACATTATCAATTCAGAAACAGTATTACCTAACCATACCATTACAAGCTGATTAATAACCTTTTAAAAAACCAATTTAATCTTATGGAAAAACATATACCTTTGATGATTCTACCTGTAACGTGCCTCGCAAAATCAAACAAGCACCTATACTTGATTTGAGGCAGTACCGACCTTCAATTTTTTCCATTTTTTTCTTTCGATTAACATGTTTTTCATGAAATACTTAACCAAAGTAAATTCATAAAAATGTGTCAATCCAACACTTTTATTTGAATCCTATGACTCCAGCGCTTGGGTCTGGTAATACCTATCTACCAGCCTCAAGTACAGCACGTGGGATATAGAAATATAATCAACATAACCGATAGAACATATCTATTAAATCAGTAAATCTCAAATTAAACAACAACGCATGATGCATCGATACTCCATTCGCTACCTGCTAGTACTGAGTGTGCTCATCAGTACTTTTCTGGGTGGTTGTACCAAAGAAGAGTTGGATATCTATAAACGTCCTGAGACACTCGAACCACCCATTTACCAAGTGCTTTCGAAACGTGGCAACTTCAAAACTTTGTTGAGTGTTATCGACAAAAGTGGCTATCAACGTACCTTATCAAGCGCGGGTTATTGGACTTTTTTTGCTCCGAACGATGAAGCTTTCAATAAGTATTTTAGCGCTTCGGGAACAAGCCTCAACGCTATGGATTCGACCAAAGCCCGTGAGATTGTGCAGGGCTTATTGGTATTTAACGCTTTCGATAAAAACCGCTTAGCAGATTATCAGTCGCCGACAGGTTGGCAAGAAGCTAGGGCTTTCCGCAGAAGAACCGCCTATTACACTGGGTTTTATGACGAAAAAGCATTTGATGGCTCTACCTTCAAGGCCGTAGCAACAAATCGCCAAAATGGACAATATGTGGTGGGCGACAACAATCACAAGCATATTTCTTATTTTACAGACAAATATCTAAGTGCTCGAGGTTTGACATCCGCCGACTATAATTACTTCTACCCAAATGTGACCTATAGCGGTTTTAATGTCATGAACTCGAAAGTAATCAATGCAGATATTTTTGCTGAAAATGGAATGATACATGAAATAGATGATGTACCAACAATTCAGCCTTCTATTGATGAGTTTCTAAGAAACAAACCACAGTATTCTGTTTTCCGTAACCTTATCGAAAAATATGCCGTTACTTATGGTTTGAACGATGCTATGACAATTAAATACGCCAATCTAACGGGAAAAGGCGATAAAATCTTTGTCAAAAACTATAACAAACAAGCCAATGCGTCCAAATATTTGACTTTTGCCCCAAACTGTGAAAACTTCCTCCGTACCGCAGAAAATGACGCTCAGTTAGATATGTGGAGTATTTTTGTCCCTACCAACGAAGTACTTAGCCCCTATATCAATAGTGTTTTATTAGAAAATTATAAATCATTGGATGAAATGCCTCCAAGCATCATCATTGATCTAATCAATGCACATTTGTTCCCTGCTACGGTTTGGCCTACAAAATTTATAAACTCTTTTAATGCCTTGGGAGAAGAGGCCAGATTTAATGCCAACGCAAATGTGGTTGAGAAAAAGATATTGAGTAACGCCATGTTTTATGGAACCAATAAAGTGCAAGAATCTAACCTATTTTCTTCGGTATATTCTAAGGCATATCTGGACCCGAAATATTCTATCATGACGAGAATTTTGGACATGGATTGGAAAAATACCATTCTGAATCCAAGAGTAAATTATGTATTATTTATGATAAGCGACGATATCTTTAAGGCAGCTGGTTATGATTATGATATATCCAAATCGGTATCGAATATCGCCAATTCAGAATGGGGATACACAGCCCCTGGAACTTCCACGCGTGCGGCGGGCACGGCGGTTTTGGCCAATTTGCAGAGAATCGTGGCAACTTCGGTGGTCTATACTCCAAACAAAGAACTTGACAACCTTTCTGGCTCGGGTATAATCGACGCCATCAACGGTGAATACATCCGATTTGATGGCAATAAAGTCTTTTCGACTGGAACCAAACTCGCTCCATTGAATGTACTAGGTAGCAAATCTGCCGCAAATGGTAAGGTATACTATACATCAGGATTATTGAATTTTGCACCCAATAACACTGCTACGGCCGATCCAGTAGGAAAAGACCTTGCCACTTTAGCACCAACTATCAACTCAGACTTTGGATTTTTCTTCGAATACCTAAAAAACTCTACGGTATATACTGCGGCCACCAATGCCATTGCCAATGTGAATGAAGGTACTTTTTACACTCTTTTCATTCCAAACAACGCGGCTATTCAAGCGGCGGTAAACGATGGTGTATTACCTGGAACGGGTTCGGGAGCGACCAAAACCCCTGTGTACAACCCTACGAGCCTTTTGGATAAGAAAAAAGTAGAAGACTTTATCAATTACCATATCTTAAACAAAAAGGCAATTGCTACCGACGGTAAAGAATCAGGTGCGATGGAAACTCTATTCAAGGACAGTAACGGTGATGCTGTAAACGTAACGGTAGTCAACAATAAAGGTTCTATGACTTTATCCGATACCAAATTGCGCAAAGCCAATGTGATTGTCAGCAAAAGTAATAACTTGTCGAACCGAGCTGTGATACATCTGATTGATAATTACTTAAAAGCCAACTAATACTCTCAACTAGCTACGTAGCGAGCTGCTATGTAAACAGCCAATGAAAATATTTACCAAAATACTCTTAATATGTGGCTTGGTGCTGACAGGAGTTAGCTGGAGCCATGCCCAAAGCCCCAATCTTTTTACAGTTCGGGGAAAAGTCGTAGATACCAAAGATAGTTCGGCCGTAATCGGCGTTACTGTCGCCGAGTTAGATCGTGATAATCGTATTATCAAAGGCGTTACAACTGATGTTGAAGGAAACTTCGTTATTAGAGTTTCTAATCAAAACAATACGCTTTCTTTCTCGAGTATTGGATATAAAACCCAAAAAGTTGCCATAAAAGGACGGTCCAATGTAAAAGTATGGATGGAGTCAAGTTCTGCAGATTTGGACGAAGTTGTCGTTACAGCCAAACCTACAGATAATGGTTTGATGACTGTTTCGGAAAGAAATACCACTATCGCAGTTGCCAAAATCGACGCCAAAGTACTAGAAGATATGCAGGGTACGTCTATAGACCAAATGCTCCAAGGACGTTTGGCGGGGGTAGATATCACCGCAGCATCGGGTGACCCTGGTACTGGCATGCAAATTCGTATTCGAGGTACTTCGTCTATCAACTCTTCGGTCGACCCTATGATTGTGGTAGATGGTATGCCTTATGAAACCTCTATCCCTTCTGACTTCAACTTTGGAACTGCCGATGAAATGGGTTATGCGTCCCTTTTGAATCTAGCGCCTTCGGATATCAAAAATATAGCCGTGTTGAAAGATGCTGCAGCAACTGCCATGTGGGGTTCAAGAGCAGCCAATGGCGTGGTAGTAATCAATACCAAACGTGGTGCTATAGGAACTCCAAAAGTTACCTATACATTCAAAGGGTCTATTTCAAAACAGCCCAACGCGATTCCGATGTTATCTGGCGATCAGTATTCGATGTTGATTCCTGAGGAATACATGAATAGAAATGGAATTCCATTGAATACACAAACCATAAAAGAATTTCAGTACGATCCTAACGACCCTTATTGGTACAACAATTACAGCCAGAACGTCAATTGGGTAGATGCAATTACACAATTGGGCTATTCGCAAGACCACAACGTTTCGATTATGGGTGGTGGCGAAAAAGCTAAATATTATGCATCAACAGGGTATTTTAATCAAGTGGGTACGACCATTGGGACTGGCTTGGACCGCATCAACACGCGTATAAACCTAGATTACAATGTATCGAACAGAATCCGCTTCAAGACAGACCTTTCGTTCACGCATTCGGTAAACAATCGAAACTATGTATCATCCCTCACAGGAAATAGAGATTTGGTTCGCTCGGTAGCCTATAGCAAAATGCCCAATATGAGTATTTATGAATACAATGATTTGGGGCAGCTAACTGGCAACTTTTTCTCTCCATTAACCAATATTCAGGGAACTTTTACAGGTTTTACCAACTCCACCTACAACCCTGTGGCAATGGTAAAATCAGCAAAAAACATCATTACCTCTGAGCGAATTATTCCGCACTTTCAAGTACAATATGACTTAAAGCCTGGGAAATGGGTTGCCACTTTCGACGTCCAGTTTGATATTAACAATAACAAAACAAGCTCATTCTTGCCACAAGTTGCAACTGGACAAGCCTTTACGAGCCCTTTTGTGAATGTCGCAACCGACGGAGATGCTGACGGTTTTGCAGTAACGACTAAATCAACTTTGATTTACACCCCAAAAATCAAAAATACAAAGCATGATTTTACCTCATTGTGGGCATTGAATACCTCCGATGTTAAATCTGTTTGGCAAGAATCGTATGTAACTAACACAGCCTCTTCAGATTTAACAGATGCATCAAATCCCGCTCGATTGACTACCTCCAGATTGGCCTCTGGTGTTTCCCAAACACGTAATGTTGGCTTACTATGGAATATTCATTACGGCTTTTGGGATCGATACATCATTGATTTGGGTATTAGAGGAGATGGAAACTCACGATTTGGTCCTGCTTATCGCTACGGACTTTTCCCTAGTATTTCGGCCAAATGGATTTTATCCGATGAACCTTTCATGCGCCCTCTTGAGCATATTTTCGAGCATTTAGGAATTCGTGCGAGTTACGGACAAAGTGGAAATGCGCCTCGATACGATTATTTGTTTTATGGAAAATACAACACATTGGGCTGGTCGTACCTAGGAGATGCTGCGGTGGTTCCACAAACTATGCAGTTGAATAACCTCCGTTGGGAGAGAATCATAGGTAGAAACTTGGGTATCAATATCATAACTTCCAAAAGAAAGTTAACATTGGATGCCGAACTTTATCAGAATAGCACCAAAGACCTATTCTTTGAAAACCTGCAAATTCCTGCATATACAGGATTTAGTAATGTTCAAATGAACGTTGGGACAATGGATAATATGGGTTGGGAATTGAATATGATGTACAATCCCTACAAAACAAAAGATTGGAATGTGGATTTCAACTTTAACATTGCCAGAAACATCAACGTCATTCGCGAAATCTCAGATTTGTACCCACGCACAGGAGGAAACGCCACTGTTAATGGCGCCTATATGACTTATATGCAGGTCAATAACCCTTTTGGTTCATTCTATGGATACCGATATTTGGGTGTATACAAGGACAAAAACGCTACAATTGCAAAAGGAAAAAGTGGCGAGCCTATTGTAACTCCCGATGGACAGTCTGTATATATGCGTTTCAATTATCCTAATACCGATTACACCTTTCAGCCCGGAGACGCCATGTATGAAGATGTGAATAAAGATGGAAATATCAACTATATGGATTTGGTGTATTTAGGAAATTCAAACCCAGCCTTTACAGGTGGTTTTGGGGGAAGTGTTTCTTATAAATCCTTTAAACTTACCACATTCTTCAACTTCAGAAGCGATTATGATGTAGTAAATGCCACTCGAATGTCAACAACTAATATGTATGGCTTTGGCAATCAAAGCACTGAAGTTTTGGCAAGATGGAGAAAAGAAGGTGATGAAACGATGGTTCCAAGAGCACTTTACAATTTTGGATACAACTGGTTGGGTTCGAGCCGATATGTAGAAGATGCTTCTTTTGTTCGCTTCCGTACCGCAACCTTCAGTTATACTTTCTCCAAAAATGCTTTGAAGAAACTTCATTTTACAGCACTTCGTGCGTATGCCACGGTAGAAAACCTTATAACTTGGACCAACTATAGTGGACAAGACCCAGAAGTACAAATGCGAGGAAGCGACCCATTCAGAGTAGCCACCGACAACTCGATGACGCCGCCTGCCAAAACTGTAACATTTGGTTTTGCAGCCACATTCTAGTGTAGATTCAACCCTTTATTTTTTAGAAAAATGTTGAAAAAAATATATTTACAAACCATCGCTCTAAGTGCACTTTTACTAACTACCGCATGTGATAGTTGGTTGGAGTTGCGACCACAAGACGGGATTGTGCAAGATAGATTCTGGAACAACAAAGAGCAGGTAGCCTCGGCGGTTGGTGGTATTTATGCCTCAATCATTGACGTAATTCCAGAGAAAGTCTTTGTAATGGGAGAAATCCGTGCCGATATGGTGAGTTCCTCTTTTAGAATTACGAATAACGAATTGGAAATTCTGAATTCCAATATTCTACCTACCAACCCTCTAACAGATTGGAGAGATTTTTATCGTATTATTAATTACTGTAACACGGTTATTGCTTTTGCTCCTTCGGTTTTAGAAAAAGATAAAACTTACACGCAAGAGGCACTGAAGGCACATGTAGCTGAGGCCAAAGCAATCCGGGCATGGATGTATTTTTATATTGCTCGGTTATACGGTGACGCGCCTCTAAAGCTTTCTGCTACCAGTAGCGATGATGAAATAGTCCCTATTGCGAAGTCTCCTCAAAAAGACATTTTGGCACAAATAGAAAAAGATTTGTTAGAAGCTGAAACAGACGCCCCGAGTACTTATGGTACCAGAGAAAAAGACCACGGAAGAGTAACCAAATATATGATTAACACGCTGCAAGCAGATGTATATCTATGGATGGAAAAACCAAATGAAGCTTTGGCTGCCACAAACAAAGTAATCAATAGTTCCAAATTTGGTTTGGTATCAAACCCTGGGGCTCGTGGAAACTCGTGGTTTAGTGTAGTTCGTGCTGGAAATTCAAATGAAGGAATTTTTGAATTGGCTTTTGGCAGCGACTATACCCTCCGCTTTGGTATCACAAATTACCCAATGTATGCCATCTTTGGTTTGGGGAGCTCATCCACCTACCGCCGTTATCAAGCCTCCGCGTATGTGAATGAAGAGGTTTTTACAGAAGATTTAATTGACCCTACCAATTATGATACCCGAGCCGACGAATCCTCTTTGACGATGACAACGGGCGTTATCCGAAAATATGACCGTACTTCTGGCGACTCACCTTTCAATGTCATCATGTATCGCTATGCCGATGTCCTGTTATTCAAGGCCGAAGCTTTAGCTATGCTCAACAGAGGTGCAGAGGCTTTGGCTATCATTCAACAGATTCGAACGAGAGCTTGGGCTATTCCACAAACTGAAAAATCACCAGACCCAGCCAATATCGACGGCTCGGGCGGAGTATTGGACTATATCTTGGAAGAACGTGCCAGAGAATTTGCTTTTGAAGGAAAAAGATGGTTTGATGTATTGCGCCATGCCAAAAGAGCCAACTACAAACGAATTGATTTGCTACTTGACCTCACCGCTAGAAGTGTGCCCGTAGAACGTCAGCAGTCAGCCATCGCCAAAATCAAAGACCCCAATAGCCATTATTTACCGATTTATCAATACGAAATTCAGACGAATAAGCTATTGGTTCAAAATCCATTCTATAAATAATGTGCTCGTCACTCACAAAACATTTTATTGAGATTATGAAAAATATCATACAATCAATTTCGGCAATGGTCTTGTCTATCTTCTTGGGACTATGCCTGTGGGGATGTACAGATATTACTATCGTTGAAACAACCACTGGCGATGCCAACCTTTATAGTTACTTATTGAAATACCCTGATAAATACGGAGACTTTGCGAAAATCGTCGAAAAAGCAGGTTATGATAGCTTTTTGGATGCCTATGGTGCTTATACCATGTTTGCTCCAAACAATCAGGCTGTTCAGAAATATTTGACAGGACTCGGCAAACAAACTGCTAGTTTGTCGAAGGAAGAAGCTCAAAATATCGTCAAACTTCATGTAATTAGAGACACATTGACGACCAGTTCATTTAAAGATGGTAAACTTCCTTTGGTCACCATGTATGGACAGTATTTATTGTCTGGGGTAGGCAACTCCGCATCAGGGTCAAGTTATACTCTCAATCGTCAAGCCAATGTAATCGAAACCAATGTAAAAACAGGTAATGGAATGCTCCATGCCATCGATGCAGTACTTTCCCCTGCAACCAAGTCTATCGCTGAATTAGTTGCGTCAAATGCCAACTTATCCATCTTTACACAAGCACTAAAAGAAACTGGCTATTATGATAGTTTGAATGTACTCAACGAGAATCTGGACAAACGATTTATGACCCTAGTGGCCGAATCTAATTCGGTATTGGCTGCTGCTGGGTATTCGGACTTTGCAAAACTGAAAGCTAGATTTTCACAAACTGGTAATCCAAAACTCAAATCAGACAGCCTAAATATTTATGTGGCTTACCATATTTTGGTAGGTGCCAAGTATTTGGGTGATATTATTACAGCTAGCTCGCACTTGACAAAAGTAACCACCGAACCAACGGTAGTAAGCTCCAAACTAGATGGCCAAACGGTACTCTTAAACGACGATACGTTCAACGGTGTTCGTGAGCCAGGGGTCGAGCTGATTCGTACAGAAAGTGATTTTACCGCTACGAATGGTGTATTGCACTCAACTGCTGGACATTACAACGTAAAACTTCGTCTCCCAACAAGAATAGATTGGGACGTATGCGATTTTCCTGAACTGAAAAAACTTTCAGCCTATTATGGAAAAAAATCTTATAGCTTTCCTGTAGGCACGGTCATTCAAGATATTCAGTGGGCCAATGCCTCCTTCCCTCCTGTTTATGTGATTGATGCCGTCGCTTCAAAAAGAGATTATTTGCAAGTACCCATGGGAGTTCCAAGCCGTAACCTGTGGTTAGATATGAAAACGCCAATAATTCCTAAAGGACGTTACAAAGTTTGGATGTGTTATCGTCGCCAAAGAACTTCAAACAGTTTTACCATTACTTGTACGGGGGCAATTGATGGCGAAGTCTTAACAAGACCATTCTTGTTTATTGACCAAGTACCTACTTTGGGTGAAGGTGAACTAGAATCTTTGGGTTGGAAAATTTATATGTCACCTGGTACAAACATCAACATGGCAGGGAGATTATTGGGAACTGTGGATATAAAAACCACCGATCGCCACATGTTTAGATTACAGGCTATCAATGGTACACATTCGCCTAATAACATTGATATGATTCAGTTTATTCCAATTACACAGAATCAGATTACACCAAGACATACCCCAGATGGTACGCTAGTGAGCCAATAATTTCTTCACGTTTTAACTTGTAAAAAAATGCGTTTAAAAAATATATACATGTTAATGCTCATGATTCTTGGTCTGGAGATGATTTCCTGTAAAAATTGGGATAATCGTCTTGTTTCTCCAGAAGAATCATTAGGAAAAACCCTTTTTGAGCAGATTAGTGAACAAAGCAATCTGAGTAATTTCAAAGATTTATTAATAAAATCTGGTTATGACAAAATACTTAGTTCATCGACAAACTACACTGTATTTGCGCCAACAAATGATGCACTAAACGGATTGAGTACCAGCATTGTAAACGATACTGCTCAATTGAAAGCTTTTGTCGGTAATCATATTGCCCTCATGAGCCACAATGTTCCAGAAAATCAGGCTGCATCTGAGTCATTACAAATGATAAATGGCAAATACTATACTTTAAACAAAACAAGCTTGGGGACGGCTACTATTGCCTCCTCAAACGCCTTTGCTAGTAATGGTGTTTTGCATACGCTTTCACAATCCATTGCCGTGCTTCCATCATTGTGGAATTACATTAGCGCTAATCAGACAGGCTCAGCTCAAAATACCGCAATGGCTAATTTGACTTTTCAGGTGTTCAATCCTAGCAAAGCCACAATTGATAGTATAAGTTCGACTACTGGAGCGCCGATTTACAGACCTGGCACGGGTTTCGAAACCGTAAATGCATTTACCCAGAATGTTTATGACTTGAATCTGGAAAATAAACAATATACCTATTTCCAGTTAAAAGATGCTAGCTTTTTGGCAGAGGTAGAAAAGTTGAAACCCTATTTCAAAACCAGTACCTCCGACAGTACGTATCGCCAATCGGCATACGCTACTATTAAAGATTTAGTATTTGAGGGAAATTACTCGATGGAACAGATTCCAAGTGTACTCAAATCTAAGTTTGGCGTAAATGTCTCTATCGATAAATCTGCCATAACTCAGACCATAAAAGTAAGTAACGGCGTGGTGTATGTTATCGATAAAATTTCGGTTGACCCTACCCAAAAGTTTCCAACTTTAATGGTAGAAGGTGAAAACTATGTAGAAAGGATGCCAGTGTCAATTGGTTCAGCGGTAATTGCTATTCGAAATCGTTTGAATCCAATTACCAATACTACTTCAAACTCTGTTTCTGTAATAGGTCATGGCAACTCGGGATTTTGGTTAAGATACCAACTCAACGATGTACCTTCTATTAAATACAAAGTGTATTGGGTAGTCATTAACGATTTGTACAGTACCAATACCGCTGTAAGCGAGGCTGCGACTTTCAATATCAATCAGAAACTAGCCATGGCCTCTTTATCTTCGGCAACTTTTGCTTATCCAGCGGCTGCTCTTCCTGTTAAAAATTACACTGAGCAACTTTTAGGAGAATACACGGTAAGTTCCTTTGGTAAACTAAACATGTATTTGGTTGCCAATGGTACCAATGCCATGAGTTTGGACTATATCAAGTTGGTACCTTCTTTTTAGAGAAAACCAAATCATTTGAAATAAAGACATTTATCCATGAAATATATTCAAAATCCTTCTGCTGCAATTCCTAAAATAACCCTCATGGTTCTGACGGTTTGCGGGTCTTTGCTTGTACAAAATAGGGCTCAAGCTCAGGAAAAAAAGCCTACAGAGGTTGTAAAAGTGCAAGTAAAATACAAAACTCAAATTACTGGGGTAATCATTAGCGCCTCTACAGGGAAACCAGTTTTGGGTGCACGGGTATTTTACAAAAATATGACTTCTAGCATTACTGGAGATGATGGCAAGTTTGAACTAACCGTTCCTAATGCTTCAGTTGCAGTGAATGTCGAGTGTCCGGGATATGCCTCGGTCGAAATACCTGTTGCCAAACGCTCTGAGTTAAATATCTATCTCCAAGACGTAATTGGTACTGAAAGCCATATAAGCCTTCCAACTGGCACTATTTCAGAACAACGTTCGCTAGGTGCTGTAGCTTCCTCTGCCGCAGCCGAGGCGTGGTCGCAGATAACAGAATCGGCAGATACCTATTTGCAAGGCAGAATCGCAGGTTTTAATAGCACTCGTTTTTCGGGTTCTACGAACATTGGTTCATTTTTTACTATTAGAGGGTACAACTCCCTACAAGCGAGCAATCGCCCCCTCGTTGTGGTCGACAACGTGATTTATGATTCTGGTATATATGGTAGTTCTCTTAACAATAACTATTTTGATAATCCTCTAAGCTATATCGATGTAAGAGATATCAGTAATATTTCTGTGCTAAAAGATGCATCTGCTGCTGCATTGTTTGGTACAAAAGGGGCTAATGGCGTGATTATGATTACCACTTCCAGAGCTAAGGAACTCGGTACAAAAATTGATTTTGCCTTGTATGGAGGGGTGAATTTAGCACCCCAAAATCTGCCAATGATGGGTGTAAATGCTTATAAAAGTTATGTATCAGACCTGTTGTCGAGCCAAGGTTTAAGTAGTTCGCAAATTTCTGGATTACCTTATATGAACGACGCTGCTTCAAATCCAGAATATTATACTTACCATAACAATACGGATTGGCAAAAGAAAGTGTATGCCAGCAGCCCTCTTACCAATATGTTCCTGAAAGTAACAGGAGGTGATAATATTGCCAAATACGCGTTGTCAGTTAACTATTTGAGCAATAAAAATGGGGTGATTGGTTCTACACTCGAAAAATACAGTACACGCTTTAATGCCGATATGAACCTGAGTCGTAAACTTACGGCAGCAGCTAATTTGAGCTTCGCCTACAACGAAGCCGAAACCAAAGATTTTGGATTTGCCTCAAAAACAAATCCTATTTACTTGGCGTTAGTCAAAGCTCCGTTCCTAACCGACTATCGGGTTTCTTCTCAAGGTGTATTCTCTCCTGATTATGCCGACCATGATATTTTTAACGTAGGTAACCCCGTTGTGGCTGCCAACAATACGATTGGAGGTAACAAAGCCTATCGTTTTTTTGGCGTGTTGGACTTTAAATACAAGTTTAACGATAATCTCAAAATCGGAACTAACATTGCGGTAACTTTTGATAAAATCAAGGAAAATCGATTTATTCCGAATTATGGATTAGTGGCAGATACCCTAAAAAATACCCTTGCTCTCAATCAATTGAGTTCGCAAACGAAGCGACTTTTCAATATTTCTAATGAAACTTTTTTAAGTTTTGATAAAACTTACAATAATATCCACGAGCTATCAGCAAGGGTAGGGCTAAGATTCATTAGTTCAAGAATTGAGCAGGATAAACTATTTGCTTACAACTCTGCTACAGACCAACTAATTAGTGTAGGAAACGGATTAGTCCTTTACAATAACATAGATGGTGGTATTGGCACCTACAATTGGATGAACACTTATTGTTCAATTAATTATGCTTACTCAGATAAATATTTTATTGGTTTGAATGTAGGACTTGATGCTTCATCCCGATTTGGAAAAGAGGCTTCTAGCTTCAAAATTGGCGATACTCCAATTGCAGTAATGCCTTCACTTTCGGCTGCATGGTTAATGTCGGCAGAACCTTTCTTAGCAAACGGCCCTTTTGATTTATTAAAAATAAGGGGCTCATTGGGGCAGGTAGGAAATGATGATATTGGTAATTATGCTTCTAAACAATACTATGTTGGACAAAACTTTTTAGGTCTTCAGGGTCTGGTAAGAGGAAATATCGCCAATCCAAACTTAAAATGGGAAACGGTTTCCAAGTCAAATTTGGGCTTAGATTTGGCTGTTCTTAAAGAACGTATAAGTCTAAGTGTAGACGTTTTTCAAAACAAAACTTCGGATATGGTGGTGGCTGAGATTTTACCAAGCATCGCAGGTATGAGTGTGGCTCTGACTAATAGCGGTGCCATGACCACCAAAGGTTTCGAAGCGAGTCTAAACCTTAAGGTACTCAACCAAGCCAATCTTAAATGGGACTTTGGAGTAAACATCGCCCATGCCAAATCTACTATTGACCAACTCCCAAATGCAAATGCAGATATTGTGACAGGAATGGGTGGAGGATATTTGGTAACAAGAGTTGGCGAAGCTCCAAATTCATTTTTTGGTACTATCTACAAAGGCGTTTACGCAAGTAATGCCGAGGCAGCCGCTGAGGGTTTACAAACACGCCTTCCAGATGGTAGTCTACGTGCCTTTGAAGGGGGTGATGCCCGATTCGCAGATTTGAACAATGATAAAATTATTGATGAAAAAGACAGAACCATTTTAGGCAATCCCAACCCTTCTGTTTATGGTGGTATTACCAACCGCCTAGTATACAAAAATTGGACTTTAGACGCTTTAGTGAGCTTTGTGTCTGGCAACAATCTGTATAACTATACGCGTCGAAGCATCGAATCTGGGGATTCGTTCAACAATCAGTCAAGAGCAGTTGAGGGTCGTTGGAGGGGTACAGGCCAAATCACCGATATCCCGAGGGCTACTTATGGCGACCCACTCCAAAACGCTCGCTTTTCGAGCAGATGGATTGAGGATGGCTCATACGTCCGTCTACGTTCGGTGGGTCTTTCTTACAATTTCAATGTCGACAAGGGTATTTTAAAATACCTAACTGTATATGCGAACGCCAACAACGTTTTGACTTTCACCAAGTATCTAGGTTATGACCCAGAATTTAGTGCTACCAATTCAGTGATCGGACAGGGCGTTGACAACACACTAGAACCAATTCAAAAATCATTTAATCTAGGGGTAAAGTTAGGTCTGTAAGTTAGTCTGCAAAGCAAAATTTAAGTTTTCAAGCTGTAGGCTTTAGGAAGTAAGTTATCAGCTAAATAAAAATGGATTTTTTGAAAGTATAAATTCTTAATGCCTACGGCTTACAGCCTAAAACACAAAACTTAAATCCTATTTTGCTCACTTACTTAAGTATTAGGACCAATCTAACAATTTTTAATTTGATAAAAAATGAAATCAACTATAAGAAAAATAACCCTCAATCTTGGACTTGCCACTGGTTTACTTTTGGGAATGTCAGGTTGTCAGAAAATGTTTGATTTGGCGCCCGAAGAAGCATTAAGTACCAAACAAATGTATAGGGATATTTATGATGCAGACGCCGCCATTATTGGGCTTTATGGCAAATTTTCAACCTTAGCAAAACAGTATGTGATTCTCAACGAACTACGTGGCGACTTACTGGATGTTACAAGCAATGCGGATTTGGCTTTAAGAGAAATCAACACGCACGCTGTATCCGAGAGTAATGAATATGCCAATCCTAGAGCATTTTATGAAGTGATTTTGAACTGCAATGACATTCTGAAAAACTTCAAAATTATGCTTGAGCAAAACAAAATCAAAAGAGCAGAATATTACCAACGTTCGGCTGATGTAATTGCGCTTCGTGGCTGGATATACTTACAACTAGGAATACACTATGGTAGCGTGCCATACGTAACCGAGAGCATTGAGACTGTTACAGATGTAAAATCTTTGGCTACCAAGACTCGTATGCCTTTGACTGAAATCATCAAGCAGGTAATTAAAGACATGGAAGAAATTCCCGCGTCTTACCTCGACCCTTATACACTTGATAACACCCTGGTTTCTAGCAATGTGGATGGTTACTCTCCAACTACTTTTTTTATTGAAAAACACCTTTTGTTGGGCGACTTATACCTTTGGGATCAGCAATATACTAAGGCGGCCTCTATGTATAAATATATCATGACCACTTCAGACCGATTAGGTTTTGAGGCCACAGATATTAACGTTTGGTATCATTTATACAAAATTACAAGAGGACAAATTTCGTCAGGCATGGGTCCTATTGCTGTGAGTTACAGCTCCGATATCAACGACATCAACAACCTTCTTGATAATAACACGACTGGCTGGCGTTCTATCTTTGCTCGTGACCGCTCTAATACCACTTATAATGGTACGACTAATACCTCCAATATCTCCAGAGACCCCGAGTGGCTGTGGTTGCTACCATTTGACAGTAAATTTTTGCCTGAAAATCCATTTGTAGAATTGTTTTCGAATGTTGGAGGTAAATATTTATTACAGCCTTCTAAATCAGCAATAGACAACTGGAATGCCCAAACTCAAACCAATAATTTTGCTTACGACGCCCGTGGTGTTATGTCGTACAAAAATATCAATGGCAATCCTGTTGTATTTAAGTATTTATACAATTTCATTAGTCCCAATTCATCAGGTTCGCTTTACTCATTGGTAGGCAAAAGCTTACAAGAAAAAAATGGACGTTGGTTTCTGAATCGTGCAGCAAACGTACATCTCAAATTTGCAGAGGCTGCCAACCGTGATGGTCGTCGTAAACTAGCTTATGCATTAGTAAATGCAGGTGTGGCAAGTACCTACAACAATACTGCTATTTCTGACAAAACTAATTTGATGAATACTTTCGACGTACCGCCGTATGATTTTGATGCAAGAAATGGGGATGCCCCAACACGTTTTAGATCATCGTGGCACTTGGCCACAGGGATTCGTGGTCGAGCGATGGTAAAAAATAATACCGTGGAGGGTGATAGTACTTTGGCTATCGAAAACTCAATTATTCAAGAGGGTGCCTTAGAATTAGCTTTTGAAGGACACCGTTGGGGAGATTTGGTTCGTGTTGCTCTTAGAAGAAATGACCCTTCGTATCTAGCAAACAAAGTTTATGACAAACTCAGAAAGTCAAATAATCCAAATGCAGAGGCTGTTCGAGCCAAGTTAATGAATAAGGATAACTGGTTTCTTCCTTTCAAAATTCAGTAGTTGAGCATTGTTATTTGTCAAAGGTATATCTGTTAAAAGTTTACTAAAAACCATGGCATGATGACCTACGAGACTAAGCCAAAAACTATTAGCAGAAAGAAATACAACTCTAAACCTATTTACCAAACCTAAATAAAAAGCCCCCACTCACCTATTGTGTTTGGGGGTATTTTTATGGTTTT
>NZ_JBMLSD010000202.1:0-1444 GCF_049240685.1 Flectobacillus sp. | reverse complement strand
GATACCTGAAAGCCCATAGCACAATCTTAATTTTTATTTTGTACTAATATTTATACCACACCTTATAATTCGAAACGTTTTGAAATAAAACCATAGCTTTTTGCTAGGCTCAACAAAGTATTTCTGTCCATTGGGGAATCAAATTAGTCCAACAGTATCTGGCCAAATGCTGAGATTTTTTTGATAATCCACAAGTCCGTAATCGAACATGAAAAAGTTCCTTTTATTTTCAGCACTCATGAGTGCAATTCTATTGGCAAGTTGTGAACCAGAACAAATTGCCCTTGATAATACTACCAACAATTCAACCGTAATTCCTTCAGCAGTAAGAATGGCCGTTAGTAACAACTATCCACAGGCCGCTCAAGTAAACTACTCAACACTTAGTCAAAATACGACTTATGGGGTAGATTTAAAAGTAAATGGAAAAAGTATAGAGCTAACAATTTCGGCTAATGGAACTGTATTGAGTTCATTTAGCCTCTCGGATGATACGACAAAGGTATCTTTGCCAGCCAATGTAACGACTTATCTTAATTCCAATTATGCAGGGTATAAATTAGAAAGGGTAGCTGTAGGAAAAGACAAAGATGGCAACACACTGTACAAAGTTTTGATAGAATGGAATGACCAAAAAGTAACCGTTGTATTTGATGCAAATGGCGCTTTCGTAGCTGAGTTTAAAGAGCCTAAACGCAACGGACAAATCAAAGGTAAGTTTAGAAAGTTTTATAATGTAACGTATGATCAGCTGCCAGCAACAATTCAAACGCAACTAACAGGTTATACCTTTGTGCGAGCTGCTGTAAATGCCGACTCAACAGCTAACAAATATTACTTTGTATTGGCCAAGAAGGACAGCGTTTTCTATGAGTTTTCGTATGATAATGCAGGAAAATTGCTGACAACAAAAACCTATGCGCCAGAGATTCGCAAGATTGAAGATAAGAATCTAAAGCAATCTGAACTTCCAGCTAATATTGCAGCTTATTTGAGTGCAAATTATGCCTCATGGAAATACGAAAAGGGAATTGAGATTATTAAGAATGGTGTCGTAGATTCTTATTATATTTCTTTATCAAATAATAAAAAATTAGTCTTTCTAACATTTGACGCTTCAGGAAATTTGACTAAAACTGTAAGTGGTGAGTTGAAACTTCCTAAATTTGAGGATGTTAAGATTTCGGTAGATGCCTTGCCCGCTGCAATCACTACCTATCTGAATACTGGTTATGCTGGCTGGACTCTCGACAAAGCCATAGCCTTTAAAATAGATGGCGTGATAGAATCGTATTACCTACATATTTTGGTTGGTAGCAATAAGTATCACCTCTATTTTGATAAAGATGGTAAGTTTTTAGTGGCAAAAATTGATAAATAAATGACTTCGTCTAATTACTGGACAAAAAGAGAAAAGGTATTTAGACTTTTTCAATGAATGTTT
>NZ_JBMLSD010000201.1:0-7043 GCF_049240685.1 Flectobacillus sp. | reverse complement strand
AATTACGAATTGTGAATGTAAGGTTAGTGCTGTACGAAGGAATATGAAAACTGTTTATTTCGGATATTGGATATCGGATTTCGGAACTGTAATCTTTTATGTTCTGTAAAAAATAGAGGTATTTTACTTTATTTCCGAAATCAGAAATTCCAAATCTGTAATAGTTGAAAACCCTTCATGCACGACTAATGTAAGGGTTTAATTGTCAATGATTTATCTTTACAGTTTCTTTAGTTTTTTGTATTGTTACGCTTTAGTTAACAAGACGTAGGCATTAAAATGTACTAATAATTCTGTAAGAACCGTTGATTTTTTTGCCTACAGAATAAAGCCGAGTGCCCATAGCTGATAGCCGAAAGCTTCATTTATATTGCCCGTTTTAGAGTTAAGGTAGTTACAATAAGATTATTTCCTCTTTTCACTACAAAATTCAAGGGTTTTCCTTCGCCTTTTTGAAAGAGTTTATACAATTCGCTAATCGATATATCATGCGAAGACTTGTTATTCACAAATAGTAATTTATCGCCTTCTTGTAAGCCAGCATCCTCTGCGGGGGAGTTTGCTTCAATTCTTTCAATCAGGTATTCGTTGTAGTTCTGACCTTTGGCTGCCAATTCCATTCCTGTCATATTATGTTCAAAAGGCTCTTTAAGATTTTTGTTAGAAGCTTTCAGAACAATGTACTGATCTCTGTAATTAAACGTCACTCTGAACCTTCTTAAAAACTCACAGCCAATATTTCCATGACGAGGGTTTGTCATGGTATTAGTAATCACCTTGTAAGAGTTACTATCAGGAAAAGAGGCCACCAAATTTTGTAAAGTATATTTACCGATTTTCAATTTTTGGATACGCCCTAACTTACCATTGATTATACCACTCAAGCCTCTACCCAACTGAGCATTAATGAGTTTATTAGGAAGTTTTATTTTTGAATTGGCCGAGGCATCGAGCGATAACGCATGACCTGCACCTGTATCCAACACCACTTTGATGGGAACGCTAGTAACACTATCTACAAGCTCGAGGGTATTGATATATGGTTTTTTGTCTTCTATCGAAATCGGAATTTTTTCACCTTTTGAGGGTTTATATTTATAAGTATCTGGGTTCTGAAAAGTAATTGCCCTCATATTAAAATCAATAGTTATGGCAAACCTATCAAATAATTCATAACCAATAATACCATGTATAGGACGGCCAACAAACTCGCTCAGCTTGAGAATATCTTCTTTGAGGACAACCAAATTTTGATGGTATCCTGTCACTTCTCCGATATGAATCGTATTATTTAGGACAATACTAGCCTCCAGTTTTTCACCTTGGCCAGCACCCGCAATCTTCACTTTTCGGATAGGAGTTAGATTTTGTTTTTGTAAGCAGGTGGGGTCTGTAATAAGAATTGTACTTACACCTGTGTCAAGAATGAAGTGTAAGGTATCTGAATTATTGATTTTTAATGGGATGATGATTAAATTTGCCTGTAGCTCGAACGGAATTTTAGAAATTTTTCTATTTTTAACAAACTGAAAACCAAATTTTTCCTCCAATGCATTTTCCTTCGTTTTGTTGGGAGAAAGTGACTTAGGAAAGCTAAGCGACGTCACGAAAGCATGATGGATGGATGCGAATTGCTGCTCATGAGAAATTAAAACAATGAACAGCACAAGAACAATTTTTAGCAAGGTAGTTCTCATATTCTTGTCTGTTTAGTATCTATCTAATATACAGTGTTTTAGGATAATAAACAAATTTTATTCTTAGATTGTTTAAATTTATCATTGGAAAGGTGCAAAATGTTGAGATAAGTATTTATAAATAGTTATATTTAAGAAAACTAGTAATGAAAAAGCAGTTGAAACGCTAGATTTCTGCAAGAGTTTTATTAATGATAAAAAGAAATTGATTACCGAGTATTCATCACTGCCCACATTCCCATAAAAACCAACGCCGATATGTCCAAAGTAGTTATTAAGCCAATACTTTATGCTGCATTAGCAGGGGGACTTTTGTCTTCTTGTGTTAGCCAACAAAAATACCAAGCGCTCATTCAAGACAAAGATCGTCTTGATGTAAGTGTAGAGCGAGCACATAAAGAAATCAAAGAATTAAAAGAAACAAAGCTTAACTTAGAAGACCAAATTAAATATAAGAACGTAGAAATCGCTAAGTTGGAAAATCAGGTAAGCACCATCAAAAAGCAAGCTGATGCCATGGGGCAAAAGTTTGATGAGCTCGAAGAGCAAATGAAAAAAATGAGTGCCGACTTAGAAAACAAAAAATACGAAAGCGCTTTGCTGGTGGCAAGCTACGAACGTAAAATAGCTGAATTACAATTGTTAGGCTCGAAACTGAAAGCCAAAAAGAAAGCTAAGGTTACCAAAAAGACCGATAAGATATTAGCCGCAAAAAACTAGGTGATATCAAGCCAATAGGAGCCCCGCAATATTTGTGGGGCTTTTTTATGAGCGCTAAAAGCTTGATTGTTAGGAGAAGAATCAATATGTTTTAAAGAAGATGCCCAAGTGATGCTTCACCGAAACAAATCCCTAAATATTTAGTGCAAAGCATATTTTATCCATAAATTTGTAAAGTAATTAAGTTTCAACCAAAAAACAGTGGTTCAATAGATTCAGCGCAAGCTGTTTCTCTCCCCGACTTTACTTAAAAAAATGAGAAAGAAAATCGTTGCTGGTAACTGGAAAATGAACAAAACAGCTGAAGAAGCATTAATCTTGGCTTCTGAAGTGGCAAACATGGTGAAAGATGAGGTATCTACAGATGTTACTGTAGTGATTGCTTCTCCGTCTTTGTACTTGAGTACTTTGACAAAATATGCTGAGCCAGTAGTAAATTTGGGCATTTCGGCTCAAAACTGCCACCAAAAAGCTTCTGGTGCTTACACAGGCGAAATCTCAGCGCCAATGTTGAAATCAATCGGTGTAGAATACGTAATCTTAGGCCACTCTGAGCGTCGTCAGTACTTTGGCGAAACAAATGAGCAATTGGCTGAAAAAGTAAATATCTCTCTTGAAAATGGTTTGACGCCAATCTTCTGTTGTGGAGAATCTCTAGAGCAACGTAATGCTCCTGGTTACTTAGAATTCGTAGCTTCACAATTAACTGATAGCCTTTTCCACTTGTCAGCAGAAGATTTTGGTAAAGTAGTAATTGCTTACGAACCAATCTGGGCAATCGGTACAGGTGTAACGGCATCTTCTGAGCAAGCACAAGAAATGCACGCATTCTTGCGCGCTCATATTGCTACAAAATACGGACAAGAAGTAGCTGATAATACTTCTATCCTATACGGTGGTAGCTGTAACGAGAAAAATGCTCCTGAGTTGTTTGCTCGTGAGGACATCGACGGTGGTCTAATCGGTGGTGCATCATTGAAATCTCGTGAATTTGTGAATATCGCAAAATCATTCTAGTTGATAGAGGTTATTCGTTAGTCGTTATTAGAGATAATACCCAAGTATGAGTGATGAATTCGTACTTTACGAAGGATTTCTAAGTATTTCAGATTTGGGATTTTTTATTTCGGAAACCTAATATCCGAAATAAAAAGAATCGATAGTTTGATAGCAACGACTTAACAAAATATCTCAAAAAGCGCCGTAGGTGCGACAGAAGCTTGTTTTCTGTCACATCTATGGCGCTTTTGGTGTTTATAGGCTTGTTTTAAATGGTCGCTTTTTGAGTATTTTATCGATGATTTTCTAAAAGTTTTAATTGAGAAAAATAACAAGCTAAAAAATTTCATACTCTTTAAGAACTTTTCTGAAAAACAGCACGTTATATCTTTCCCTATTTCTAAAATCATCATAAACTATGCAGAAATTAAATGTAACCATCTCGTTAGAATCTTATGACTCAGAAACTGAATTGAGTGCAAAAGAACAGTTGTTATTGATGGAGGCTCGTAAAGCTACTTATAAGTCTTATGCGCCTTATTCACAGTTTCATGTAGGTGCTGCTATATTACTAGAAGACGATACAATTATCACGGCCAATAATCAAGAAAATGCGGCTTTCCCATCTGGCTCTTGCGCCGAGCAATCGGCTATATTTTGGGTAGGGGCTAATCATCCTGATAAAAAAATTAAATCTATTGCGGTTATTGCACGCCCTGGCAAAGGAGACGAGTTTAGAGGCGTTCCTCCTTGCGGTGCTTGTCGCCAAGCAATGCTTGAGTATGAAGTGCGTCAAAAACAACCAATTCGTTTATTGATGCTTGGAGCAAACAACCAAGTATTAGCAACCGAATCTATTGGAGACTTACTTCCTTTGAAGTTTGAAGAATTTTAAACAGATTTCGAGTAAATTTTATTCGAAACCAATCCTTATGAATTCATTTTTTAAACAGAATACCTTCTCAATCGTTTACGCCTTTTTTTTAGGGGTGATGCCCTTGGTGGTTAGTTCTTCGATTACGGTATGGGTGATGTTTCATGAAGCAACAATCCACCAGTTCGACTTACCCACATGGACAATGGTATATGCCACTGCTAGTTTGACAATGGCCTTTGCGTTTACGCCAACTACCTTTGTGGCACTATTGAGTGGGTATTTCTTGGGTTGGCAAGCACTCATACCTGTTTGTGTTAGTTATTGGCTAGCATCGTGGATTGGCTACATAATGGCTGCCAAAATAGACGGCGGTCGACTACTAAATGCTTTGGAAGAAAGGAAAGGCGTAAAAGAGCTTCTTCAAAATCTTCAGAAAGAGGAGTTTAAAATTATTTTATTAGCCCGACTTTCACCTGTATTACCTTTTGCAGTAAGCAACTTATTGTTTTCTTGTTCAGGAGCCAAGTTGAAAAACTTCCTTACTGCAGGTTTTATCGGTATGTTGCCACGCACGCTTTTGTCGATATGGGTGGGAACACAAGCCAAAGAAATCAAGGCATTAATCGAACACCCAAGTGAGGGAGCTGTAGCACAAATAGCTATTATATTGATGATTGGAATTTCATTGTATGGATTGTATAGAGTAGTAAGGAAAGCAATAGGAGAGTAAGGGATATCGAAGAGGTATTATAATTTTTTTCTCATTCATTTTCAGAATATTAGAAAAATTTTATACCTTTGCACCCCCAATCAATTGGGAATAACTAACTAAATTTCAATGTGTTTTGCCCGCCACATTGATGTAAAAGGGCTTTTACTAAAACATGGCTAATCAATTAGCAGATTTCGACTGGGAATTAGTCGGCACAAAAGGTATCGGTGGTGGTTATTCTGCCGAAGAAAGAGCAAGATTAGAAGCTCTTATTGAAGGTACATTAAACCAAGTTACTGAGAAAGAAGTAGTAAAAGGTACTGTAGTAGGTATCACAGACCGTGAAGTGATTTTGAACATCGGTTTCAAATCAGACGGTATGGTTCCAACTTCAGAATTCAGAGATATGCCTGAATTGAAAGTTGGAGATGTAGTAGATGTTTACGTTGAGAACCAAGAAGACAAAGCTGGTCAATTGATTCTTTCTCGTAAATTGGCTAAAGTAATGACTGCATGGAAAAACATCGAAGATGCTCTTGAGCAAGATATCGTTATCGATGGTTTCGTTAAGCGTCGTACTAAAGGTGGTCTTATCGTTGATATCTTCGGTGTTGAGGCGTTCTTGCCAGGTTCACAAATCGATGTGAAACCAATCCGTGACTTTGATATCTTCGTTGGTAAGAAAATGGAAGTTAAGGTTGTTAAAATCAACCATGCAAACGATAACGTTGTTGTTTCTCACAAAGTTCTTATCGAGAAAGACCTTGAAGAACAACGTCAATTGATCTTGAACAACCTTGAAAAAGGACAAGTTCTTGAAGGTGTTATCAAGAACATGACTAACTTCGGTGTGTTCATCGACTTAGGTGGTGTTGACGGTTTGTTGCACATCACAGATATTTCTTGGGGTCGTATCAACCATCCACAAGAATTGCTTAAATTGGATCAGAAAATCCAAGTGGTTGTTTTGGACTTCGACGAGAACAAGAAACGTATCTCTTTGGGTATGAAACAATTGCAAGCTCACCCTTGGGATGCTTTGGCAGCTACAGTAGAAATCGGTTCTAAAGTAAAAGGTAAAGTTGTAAACGTTGCTGATTACGGTGCTTTCTTAGAAGTATTGCCAGGTGTTGAAGGTTTGATCCACGTTTCAGAAATGTCTTGGTCTCAACATTTGCGTAACCCTCAAGACTTCTTGAAAGTAGGCGACGAAATCGAAGCAGTTGTATTGACTTTGGACCGCTCTGAGCGTAAAATGTCATTGGGTATCAAACAATTGACTGAAGATCCTTGGACTAAACAAGATTTGTTGAGCAAATACGCTGTAGGTACTAAGCACACTGGTACTGTACGTAACTTGACCAACTTCGGTTTGTTCCTTGAATTGGAAGAAGGTATCGATGGTTTGGTTCACGTTTCTGACTTGTCTTGGACTAAGAAAATCAAACATCCTTCTGAGTTCATCAAAGTTGGTGAGAAATTAGACGTTGTGGTATTGGAGCTTGACGCGGACAACCGTCGTTTGGCTTTAGGTCACAAACAATTGGAAGAAAACCCTTGGGATACATTTGAATCAATCTTCACTGTAGGTTCTGTTCATAAAGCTACTATCGTTGCGAAAAATGACAAAGGTGCTACTTTGGAATTGCCTTACGGTATCGAAGGTTCTGCTCAGTTGAAACAATTGGTGAAAGAAGACGGTTCTGTTGCTGAAGCTGGTGAACAACTTGACTTCAAAGTAATCGAATTCAACAAAGAAGATCGTAAAATCGCTCTTTCTCACACAAGAATTTTCAACGACGCTAAAGAAGAGGCTGTTCAAGAAGAGAAGAAAAAGACTGCTAAAGATGTAGAAAAAGTTACTAGCTCTGTTGAGAAATCAACTTTGGGTGACTTAGATGCTTTGACAGCTTTGAAAGCTCAAATGGAAGACTCAGCTCGTGAAGAAGCTAAGAAAAAATTAGAGAAGAAGAAATAATCATCTCTGATTGAGTATATTAAAAGGCTCTGCTGACGTATGTTGGCAGAGCCTTTTTTT
>NZ_JBMLSD010000200.1:0-1331 GCF_049240685.1 Flectobacillus sp. | reverse complement strand
GTGGTGGTCAGTGGGACACTGACCACGGAACAATGTGGAATACCGACTGAGAGACATTATTTAGATAAAACAACTATCTTTTTCGCCCGCATCGGCTACAAAATCTTTTACTTTTTGCTCCTGATCTTTAGGACAAATCATAAGTACATTATCATATTCGGCTACAATGAAATTTTCAAGTCCTTTGATTACCACTAACTTCCCTTGCGGGGTTTTGATAATACTGTCTTTTACTTCATACAACATCGTATTGCCATCTACCACATTGCCGTGTTCATCTTTGTCTGAGACTTCATACAACGATTTCCAAGTACCCAAATCTGACCAACCTATGTCACCAAGAACGACATATACATTGTCTGATTTTTCCATAATGGCATAATCTATCGAAATACTTTCGCAACTCTGATAGGCATTGTGTACAAAGTGCGCTTCGTGTTCGGAATAATAGGATTCGTTACCAGCTTCGAATATTTCGTGCAATCTTGGGGAATGCTTAAGAAATGCATTGCGAATACTTTTGGCTGTCCAAATAAATATACCAGCATTCCAAACATATTCTCCACTTGCCAAAAACTCCTCGGCCAAGGCCAAATTGGGTTTCTCTCTAAATGATTGTACCCTCTTTACCTCTCCCTCTTCTTTGGTGTACTGAATATACCCATAGCCCGTATCAGGACGAGTAGGACTAATCCCCAAGGTCACTAGTACATCACTCTTGGCAGCGGCATCTAGGGCTATTAATATTTTGGATTCAAAAGCCTTTTCTTTTAAAATAATGTGATCGGCAGGTGCTACTACAATGTTAGCCTCTGGATTTTGCTTAGCAATCTTATAAGAGGCATAGGCCACACAAGGAGCAGTATTACGACGAATAGGCTCAGCTAATACCTGTGATTTTGATAAAAATGGTAGTTGCTCCAGCACCAAATTCACATAATCTTCACTGGTTACTACATACACATTTTCTGGAGGACAAACATGCTCGAAACGATCGGCCGTTTGTTGCAATAAAGTTCTGCCAGTGCCTAATACATCATGAAACTGTTTGGGATTAGATATACGACTGAAAGGCCAAAATCTAGTACCGATTCCCCCAGCCATGATGATTACGTAATTATTTTGATTCATAAAGTATAAAATTCAGTATCAATATAGGTAAATCCTCCACAAAATTAATAAGCATTCGGCTCACCTTTTATCATATTATATGCCGTCATAAAAATAATTTTGATATCCAACCAAAAACTCCAGTTTTCTATATACCAAATATCAAAATGTACTCTTTTGCGCATTAAATTAAAATCTGTTGTTTCTCCACGATACCCATT